>NZ_DASTTN010000308.1:0-5974 GCF_035760125.1 Flavobacterium sp. | reverse complement strand
AAGCATCAGTTGCTTCAAGACCGTCGGTATTTATATAAGGAAGTTTTACTGTTCCTTTTAATACTTGTTCTTTTCCGTCGCGTTTGATTTTTATAGAGATTGCATCGTTCTCTTTCCATTTCTGACTTTCTGAAATCATGTCGTAAATGTTGCTTAGAGAATAAGGTTTCTCATTGATTGCAAGGATGATATCTCCACCTTTTAAGTCTAATGCTGTATAGAAAACAGTCAGTTCTTTGTTTGGAGCTATAAAAATCTCGTTGTTTTCATGATTGACAGCGATGCATGGAACCTGACCTTTTAGGAATATTCCTTCTGAAGTTTTTTTGGTAACTTTTGTTACTCCAACTTTTGCTAAATACTCATAATAAGGAATAGGTGTTGGTCCAGATACATATGTGGTCAAAAAAGTACCTACTTCAGGGTAGGTTAATGAAGTTATTTTTGCGAATAAATCGGCGTCATTAAATGGTTTTGAAACCCCATATTCATTAGATAATTGATGCATTAAATCTAATATTCCTCTTTTTCCTCCGCTACTTTCTCTGATTTGTATATCCAAGCACATTCCGATTAATGCCCCTTTTTGATATACGTTTAAGTACTGATCTTTATAAGGCTCAGTTAGTACATTGGCACTCATGGTAGTAAATGGCATGGTGTCATTCAAAGCGTTTGCACCTTCAATTTTTTCTGATATACGAGAATAGAATTCATCTTCATTTATCAATCCTTGATTGATTTGGAAAAGATTGGCAAAATATTCAGTTACTCCTTCATACATCCATAAATGTTGAGACATTTTTGGTGCATTATAGTCAAAATATTGGATTTCTTTTGAGTGGATTGTCAATGGCGTTACAATATGAAAAAATTCATGTGAAACTACATCTTTCATTTGTTTTACCAATTCGTCTTTTGGCATCATTTCTGGCATAACTACAGTAGTCGCAGTAGGATGTTCCAGTGCCCCAAAGCCTTTTGCATCGGTATGAGACATAGTAGAAAGATAAAGAATAACCGTGTATTTTTTTGTGGAATTGATTTTTCCTAAAAATGTTTTTTGGGCAGTCATCATTGTTTTCATTTCTGGAGTAATACTCTCTGCTGTGAATTTTCCTGATGGTGAGTATACTGCAATTTGAATATCCATACCATCTACAGTAAAAGAAGTGTAGTCAGGTTTGGAATACATGATTGGGTTTTCCAATAATTCTGAATAGAGTGGCATTTCAAAAAGATCTAATGTTTTTGAAGCATCTTTGTCAATCATTGAGGTAGCTCCCCAAAGTGTTTCAGGATGAGTAATGGTAACTTTATAAGGAATCTCTTTTTTGTCTTGAAAATATCCGACAAAACCATGCAAGTTCAGCATGAAATTTTTATTGACATCGATGTTTGTCCCTGCCGGAGAGAATACATCATCCTTTCCGAAACCTCTTCCTTTTTCAGTATCGAAGGTGTCGTTTACTAGGTAAGTAATTTTTGCTAATGATTTTGCTTTTTTGATTGACCAAGTGTTATCATCAGTTTTTGTAATAGTCAACAAGTTTCCTTTGCTGTCATACGCTTTGAAATCGACAACATATTTTCCGTAATCATCTACTGAATAGGTTCCAGGTACTGTTTTTGGAAGGCTATAGGTGATTTCGTCTGCTTTGATTTTTGGGGCTTTTACCGTAACCAAAACTTGGTCGTCTTTTACATCAATAAGATTGATGCTGACTTCAATTTCTTCTTTTTTTGAATCTACTGGATTTGTAGTGTTCGCTTTACTTGTCCAAATTAGGGAAGAAAAAGCAAATGCAAAGATTATTTTTTTCATTTTGTAAGTGTTTGTTTGTGCATTAGTATTTCAAAATTTAAAAATGTTACAAAAATGTTTTAATTAAAGGAGTTGTTGCAAAAAAATAACTAAAAAAGTGCACCTACTGCTACTCGCTGGAAAGAACTGTTTATTGTTCCAAATAACAATGTGTGCTGGATTCACAGTATTAAACAGTTAATTGATATTTTTAAAAGTGGAATAAAAAAAACTCCTGAATTTCAGGAGTTTAAAAGGTTTGGTTAGTCTAGTTTGTTTTTTATGTAATATTTCCCATCTAAATCTTCGTCAAAGTCATCGATTTTAAGAGGTTTTGGTTTTGGTTTACTTGCAATAGCTTTCTTTTTCCACATTTCATATTTTTCGGTTGGCATTTTCTTTTTCATAATTTCAAGAACCTCTTTTTCGTCTAAGCCGAATTCTTTCTTGATAATCTCAAACGGATTTCTTTCTTCTTGGGCCAATGTAACAAGTCTTTCTGTTTGTTCCCAGTTTAATTCTTTGCGGTTACTCTTTTTCATCACGTGAAAATTAATTCTATTTGGTGTTAATGATTAATAAATCTGATTTTAAATCTAATACCAATATTAATAAAAATAATTATTACTTTTTATTTTAATTAAAAAAAATATTCAAATTTTTAATTCTTTTTAGGTGTGTGATATTTTTTGAAAGAAGTTTAAATTAAATTTTCCGATCGATTGTTTTCTTTTCATTTAGTTTATTTGATTACTCGAAATGTCAAATTTATTCTTGGACCAATAGGTTTGGCTGTTTTGGGAACTTGATGTTTCCAAAAATGCTGTGTAGTTCCTTTCATTAATAACAAGCTTCCGTTTTCTAAAATAAGATTCTTTTTTTGAGTGGCATCAAAGTTGTGTTTCAATTGAAAG
Source organism: Flavobacterium sp. (assembly GCF_035760125.1). Lineage (GTDB taxonomy): Bacteria > Bacteroidota > Bacteroidia > Flavobacteriales > Flavobacteriaceae > Flavobacterium. The sequence continues at coordinate 3,256 of NZ_DASTTN010000308.1, read as the reverse complement.
TTACGTTCTGCGCCTAAACTTAATGATGCGATTATGGGATTTGTGCCTAATTCTTTTTCATTATCAGCATGCCAGCCATTGCTATCACTGCCATCTCTGTAATAATTCAATAAAACGGCTGTGAAATTTGTGTCGGAAGCACTTTCTACAAGCGATTTGATTTTTTGTAAAGTCAATGTCCAATAATGGGGCTGCATTACAATGTTGGAATAGGAGTAGGGCTTTCCTTCGTTCCCATATAAAGCTGTTAATCGCGGTTGCAAATGTTTTTTGCCGTAAACTGTAATTTCATCCTGTTGCCAAGGAGTGTTTTCAAGTAATTCCTGAAAAAGAGAATTGGCTTCCTCTTTTGAAAGAAAAGAAGGAAAGTAGATGATTTCGGCATCTGGTAAATTAAAAAATATAGGCTCGGATTGAAAAAGTGAATTCATATTGCAAAAATAAAGAGAAAAACGAAATCTAGTATTTCGTTTTTCTCTTTATAATTTATTTTATGTTGTAAAAAATTAAGCTTCGGAATGGTCTTGCAATAAGTTTTTATATATAAAACCAGCTACAATAGCGCCTAAAATAGGTGCAACCCAAAACAACCAAAGCTGAGATAGTGGTTCACCGCCTACGAAAATGGCTTGAGACAATGATCTTGCAGGATTTACAGAAGTATTTGTAATTGGAATACTGATTAAGTGAATAAGAGTAAGTCCAAGTCCAATGGCGATTCCGGCAAATCTTCCGTTGGCAAATTTATCGGTGGCGCCAAGTATAATTAAAAGGAAAAATAATGTTAGTACAAATTCAGCAATAAAAGCAGCTTGCATAGAATAGCCATCGGGAGAAAAAGCGCCATATCCATTAGAAGCAAAAGCGCCAGCCTTAGTGTTGTCTATCATAAATCCAGCTTTTCCAGAAGCAATAGTAAAAAGTGTTCCGGCAGCTGCAACAGCACCTACGCATTGTGCTATAATATAAGGAAGTAATTCTTTGGCTGAAAATCTTCCGCCAGCCCATAATCCAAAAGAGACTGCTGGATTAAAATGCCCTCCAGAAATATGTCCGACAGCATAAGCCATGGTCAAAACGGTTAAACCAAAGGCCAATGAAACTCCCACAAATCCAATTCCTAAATCAGGTATGCCTGCGGCAAATAATGCACTACCACAACCTCCAAAAACCAACCAATACGTTCCGAAAAATTCTGCAAAAAGTTTTTTCATGATAAAAAAATTAAGTTAATAGCTAATAGGTGAAAATGTTTAAAATAGTTTTCAATACAACGCCTTTGTAATTTAATAAGAATTGTATGGATTACGAATTTATAAAAAAATTAACAAATAATAACTACAGCTATGTTTTTTTAATACTGATAATCAGTAAGATTGCTCTTTTTTGAAGTTGATATTCATTATAATGATGGCCAATATAATAAGGAGAATGCCAATCCATTGTAATAAAACAACATTTTCATGTAGAAGAAAATAAGCCATTAAAACCGAAACAGGAAGTTCAAGTGCCGAAACGATACTTCCTAATCCAATTCCTGTAAGCGGAAATCCAGCATTCATAAGCATTGGAGGAATGATTGTGCCAAAAAGAGATAGTATAATTCCCCATTTAAGGAATATGCCATAATGAAATGCAGTAGTTTGTGTAGCGATTGCAAAGGCAAAAACAATTATGGCTCCTCCGAAAAGCATATACAAACTGCGTTGTGCAGAAGAAATTCCTAAGGCAACTCGATTTGCAGTAAACATAGTGGTTGTGAATGAACAGGCAGCCAACATTCCCATAACAAGCCCTCGCCAATCCATTTGAATTTCGTTCTTAAAAATATTGGTAGCCAAAAGTGTTCCTATTAAAACTACAAGAGCAGCTACGATTTTTTGTGTTGAAGGGATTTTTTTTTCCAAAAGCATTTCTAGTAATAAACCAATCCATACTGTTTGCATCAACAATATAATAGCAATAGAAACAGGAATATATTTGACGGCCAAATAATAAAAGACACTTGTCAATCCCATAGAAGTGCCGGCAAACATCAACTGGAATATGTTTTTCTTCGTGGCTTTGATAACGTCATTTTCGCTTTTGGCTTTTTGAAACCAATTAATAATAAGAATTCCGGTAATTCCTAATATAAATTGTGAGATAGTGACTTCAGCGGTAGTATATCCTTCGTCATAAGCCATTTTTACAAATGTTGCTAGCATTCCGTAACTAGTCGCACCAAATCCTACCAAGAAGACTCCTTTGAGTGTATTGTTTTTAAACATATTTGTGGGTGTGTTGTTTTTTAGATATTTCTTTGGTGATAAAGAAATCTATTTTGCCTAAATAGTCGGCTGTTGTTCTTTTTCAAGCTCTTTATGGGTCAAATCACTCAAATGCAAACGCAGTGCATCAACCGAAATGTTAATCTCCCAAAAGCAAAGTGCCAAAGAGATTAACAAGGCAAGCAAACTGAAACCAAATAAGTAAATTCCAGTCAATTGATAATCCAGGAATAATACAAGCATTGTAAAAACTGACAGGAATAAACTCAACACACCTGCCATCTGCATAAAGCGGATAAGGGTCAATCTTAGGTTGAGGTTTTTTATTTCCAGTAAAATCATCCGATTCTCCTTTTCTTTATAGGCTTTCTTCAGACCGCGTATAATGGTTGCGAGTGTCAAAAACCGATTGGTGTAAGCCAACAAGATTAATGAAGTTGCCGAAAACAGTAAAGCAGGAGTTTCTATGTGAAGTGTCATTAATGTAATTTTTAGATTGCAAAGTTCGTTTTTTTTGAGCAGTAATAAAAACCGCAAGTATAGTTTGTAGAAGGTCAGAAAGAAGGGTAATATATAAGGTAGCCAAAATTCAAATACTCAGGAGCTATTTCCCGCTATCCGCTACAATCTTATAAGTCTCGTAGAAAAAACGAGACTTATAAGGATTTCCGCTACTATCGGGGCTAGGGCATGGGTTTTCATAAGACAGAAAGTGAAAGATTCAAACCTTATATATAGGAGCCGAAAATGCAGAAGGAAATCCGCTCCTTATATATAGGAGAAGTGTTTTGAAAAAGGAAAGATCCGTGGGGAACCTGTTTTTTCATATTTTATTCAAGCCTTTCCAGGCCCAAAACAAACCAAAAAGCAACAAAAGTGATTAAATTATCAGAAACTGCCTATTGAAAATTTGAAATCGATAAAAAAGGAGATATGTAAATTTCAATATATCAATACGTTAAAAAATAAATGTAAAATTAAAGTAA
>NZ_DASTTN010000307.1:0-3372 GCF_035760125.1 Flavobacterium sp. | reverse complement strand
AGGCAAAATTGTTAAATCTGGAGCAACAACTGGACATCTGTTTGCAGGTTCAGCACTTAACCAAGCTGAATCATAATACTTAATCCCAGCTGTTGCAGTTAAATCACCAGTTTTTAAAGTACCATCATCGAAAAGTAAGTTAGAAGCGCTAACTGTTGACGGAAAAGTATATGAATACCAATCACCACAATCTTGGGTCATAGCAACTCCTGGCCATGCAACCACCGGAGCTGTTCCAGTTGTTCCCCAATAATACACTTTTACGGATGAAGCCCATGTTGTTGGTTTTTTAAAATAAACAGTAAATGTAGGAATCACGGCAAAAGTATAAGTCTCAGTATAAACAGTAGAACTCACATTGGCAGTATTTTTTACAAATGCTTTCAAAGTAGTATTGGCAGCAATAGAAAATGTCTTTGTCCCAACAGCTGATGCTGAAGATGTCGTAGGTGTTGTACCATCCAAAGTATAATATATTGTAGAAGCTGTATTATTAGCCGTTAATACCGTACTTACGGTTGTTCCAGTTGAAAATGTACCTCCAGCCTGAGAAATAGTCAAACTCGGCACATCAACGACAGTTCCTTTGTCCCAGATTGCAAAACCTGTTCCTGATAATTTTAGAACCCAACCCGTTCCAGACGGCGTCCAATTATCAGATCCCAATTTCATAGCTACTTTATCATCAATAATGGCAGCATACAAATTGTTCGTAGCTGCAACAATATTTAAAGCCGAAGTACTGCTCAATCCATTGTCTTTTCTTATTTTAATCATAGCATCAATTTCATTTTTGATACCCCAATTGAAATAATGTGGCCACCAAACCATTGGTGTACCAGGATGTGTCAGTAAATAAGCATATCCTTTTAATACTTGATCACCAGGAAAAATCCATAAATCCTGCCCATAAGGTTTTGGTCCCGTATCATGGTTATCCAACATTGTTACCGCATTGGATGGCCACACCCCTATTAATCCTGAAGCTTTTCCAGAACTATCTTTTAGGTAACTCAAATTATTATCCTTAAATGCATTTTGCAAAGCACTTTTGGTAGCAAAATCAAAAGCAGTTGACGATGCTGTAGCAGTACCTCCTTTGGTATAATCCAACCATTTTACAATTCTGCTTCTATCTCCTTCCAATAATTCACCTACAGAAAAATATGGATTCGTAGCATCATTATATTCTTTGATATATTTACCATCGTATCCATGTACAAAATCGTAACGCCATCCATCAAAACCAATGTCGTTTTTTAACCAATTCATCCACGTTTTGATTCCATCTCGAACCAATGCATTAGAATGATCTAAATCTCTTGCCGCTGAAAACGAACCCGATTCACCAGAAGATTTCAAACCGGCAGCTACTGGGTCATAATCTGGTGCACCTGTCCCTTTTTGTCCAGAAGCACTAATATTGGAAGTATTGCAAATAGACCAAGTTTCCGTAGGTGTATTCCAAGATGGTGTAGAAAAATCATACCATCCAAGTGTTCCACCTCGATGATTGATTACAATATCTGCAATCACTTTGATATTTTTTGAATGCAAATCAGTTATCAAAGACACTAATTGGGCTTGAGTTCCCTGAGCATTATTCAAATCATACCATACAGTTGGAATGTATCCCATACCTCCTGTAGATTTACTAGGTGGCGGAAGCCAAATAGCATCAAAACCAGCCGTTTGTAAAGTGGCAGAGTTACTTTTAATCACCTCATACCATTTAGTAGCTGATACATCCGTCGTCCAGTGAAAACCCTGGATCATTACTTCTTTTCCCGTTGCTTTTGCTTGAGAAAAAACAAAATAATGAAATAGAAGAATCAACAACATCGAAAAATAATGTTTTAATTTCATAAAGTTTATTTTAGTTTATTTGGGTTAATATTGTATGAAATTAATAATAAAAAGCATGATTTTTTAAAGATTTAGTTTTAATTCCTTAATATTATTAGAATAATTAACAATCAAACGTTGTAGTTTCAATTCTTGTTAATAAATAGTTAAGATCACAAATAACCAAATGTATATCAATTAGTTAAAAACACATTTACTCACAATTTTGCGAACATAAAAAAAGGCTCAAAACTTACTTCAGTTTTGAGCCTTTTTGGATAAAAAATCAAAATTTTACTCTTTTATAAACTTCTTATAACACTGTTTGCCATTTTCAAATTTGACTTTAATTACATAAACACCTACTTTTAAACCACTCACATCAATTGTCCCATTATTAGGAATACCTTCAAGCAACACATTACCTTGAATCCCCAAAATCTGATAAAATACCGAAGGAGAATCAGAGCTAATATAAAAAATGTGACTCACAGGATTTGGATAAATCACAACTGAACTTTTAACAGATTCATTTTCTACGATTCCAAGTGTTTCTTCCCAAGAAAAAGAATAACCATCTGTTTTATCGAGCAATTCAGCAGTTTGATTATTTACACCTGTCAAACCGTTGCTGAAAATTAAATTAACGCTAGTTGGCCCAATAATAGTGTATTTATAAAAACCATTTAAACCTGCAACCATTGTTTCCCCAGGCCATACACTACTAACAACACTGCCTTCAGGAACAGCATTCCAATACTGTACTTTTGGAATAACTCCCCAAGAAGTCGGTGGTTTAAAATAAACAGTAAGAGTATTTAATGATATAAATTCATAAACCTCAGTCTTTACCACTGAACTCACATTGGAAACATTCTTGGCAAAGGCCTTCAAAATGGTATTGGCTGTAATTACCAGTGATTTGGTCCCGACTGCCGAAGCCGACGCAGTTGTTGGCTCCGTTCCATCTGTGGTATAATAAATCGTCGAGGTATTTACGTTGGCGGTAAGCACAACATTTACAGTGTTTCCGGTGGTAAACGATCCGCCTGTCGGGGAAATACTTACATCGGGAGCGGAACTAAAACTATAGATCTCCGCTTTTACGGCTGAACTCACATTGGAAACATTCTTGACGAAAGCTTTCAAAGTGGTATTGGCTGTAATTGCCAGCGATTTGGTTCCGACTGCAGAAGCCGACGCAGTTGTTGGCTCCGTTCCGTCCGTCGTGTAATAAATCGTGGAAGTATTTACATTGGCCGTAAGCACAACATTCACCGTGTTTCCGGTGGTAAACGATCCTCCCGCCGGAGAAATGCTTAGATCGGGAGCGGAACTAAAACTATAAACTTCCGTTTTTACCGCCGAACTCACATTGGAAACATTCTTGACGAAAGCTTTCAAAGTGGTATTGGCTGTAATTGCCAACGATTTGGTTCCGACTGCCGAAGCCGACGCAGTGGTTGGCTCCGTTCCGTCCGTCGTGTAATAAATCGTAGAAGTGTTTACATTGGCGGTAAGCACAAC
>NZ_DASTTN010000306.1:0-2255 GCF_035760125.1 Flavobacterium sp. | reverse complement strand
AAATCTTTGTAAAAGGCATTTGCATAAGGGTCTAACAAAATACATTTCGTTTGACGATTGATTACACCTTTTACAAGTTCTTTTAGCTTTTTGTCTTCTTTCACAAAAGGAAGATAAGGCCATATTTGAGCTGTAGAATCTCTCAACCACATCGCATCAATATCGCCTGTAATCACATAAGTATCCGGTTTTCCGTCAATGATTTCAAAATCAACTGTTGTATCCAAAGTGTTTGGAAAACAATTTTCAAAAAGCCAAGCCAACTCTGGATTTGCAATTTGTTTTTTGATTCTGACAATTGCATTTTCAATGGCTTTGCTGGTGAATTTTCGTTGTGCCAACGGCGGACGTTGGCTCACAAAATCAGGAACAAGATTGAAAAATGAATTATTATTTGATGCAAAAGCTTCAGTGTTTATGGCCAGTATTCCTGCCGATAAAATCCCTGTGTTTTTTAAAAATTTTCTTCTTGATTGCATATTTTTATTTTTTACAATTAAAGTCTACTAGTTTTGTGAATATATTGAAACTGTATTAGTCTTATTTAATAGATGGCCATCACAATTTTATTGAAGTCATCGAACTGGGTTTCGTATATAATCATAGGTTTTATGACCTATTTATTGCAATGCTCATTCCATAGCGATCCGTCTTTATTTAAACCAATCTGTACTTTATTAAAAAATGCAGATTGATTTTTATACTTGGAAAATCTTATTTTTTTGAATAAGAATAAGGATAACTTTCTTTAGTAGTCCCACGTTTTTTATTAGGGGTCTTTGTCATTTCAAAATTAAGTTCAGCCCCTTTTTGTAGTTCAAAATGGTTTATGAAATTTTTGTTATAAACCTTTTTGTTCCATTTTAGTTCTTGAACGTATTTGTTTTCATCAGAATTTTTGTCGGCATTGATTACGATCTGTTTTCCGTTTTCTAAATTAACGGTCACTTTTTTGAAGAACGGAGTTCCCAAAACATATTCGTCAGAAGCAGGTGTTACTGGGTAGAATCCTAGAGCAGAGAACACATACCAAGCCGAAGTTTGACCATTATCTTCATCACCACAGTAACCATCCGGCGTTGGTTTATAAAGTTTATTCATAACCTCACGTGTCCAATATTGCGTTTTCCATGGTTCTCCAGAATAATTATACAAGTAAATCATATGCTGAATTGGTTGGTTCCCATGTGCATATTGCCCCATTCCCATAATTTGCATTTCGCGAATTTCATGTATAACTCCGCCATAATAGGAGTCGTCAAATACAGGAGGCAAAGTAAACACCTCGTCTAATTTAGCCGTAAAAGCTTTCTCTCCACCCATCAAATCAATCAATCCCTGAATGTCGTGAAAAACGCTCCAGCTGTAATGCCAGCTGTTTCCTTCAGTAAAGGCATCACCCCATTTAAAAGGGTTAAACCCTTTTGTGAAAGTACCGTCTTTATTGCGGCCTGACATAAGGTTAAATTCAGGATTGAATACATTTTTGTAATTCATCATTCGTTTTTCATACAAAGCAATTTCTGCTGCCGGACGATTTAAGGCTTTCGCCAATTTCCAAATAGTAAAATCATCATAGGCATACTCCAATGTACGAGCCGCATTTTCTTTGATATTCACATCATAAGGTACATAACCAATCGTGTTATAATAGTCTACACCTCTTCGACCCGAAGCACCCGGGCCTTCGTTATTTGCACCTTTTAACAAGGCTTCATACAACGTATTTATATCATATCCTCTCATCCCTTTCAAATAGGCTTCCGAAACCACAGATGCCGAATTATTTCCAATCATGCAATCTCTTTGACCTGGGCTTGACCATTCTGGCAGAAATCCACCTTCTTTATAATCGTTTATCAAAGCTTCCTGCATTTCCTTATTTACAGAAGGGTACACTAAATTTAACAAAGGGTATAAGGCGCGGAAAGTGTCCCAGAAACCTGTTCCTCCATACATATATCCATCCAAAACTTTTCCGTTGTAAGGGCTGTAATGAACTATTTTCCCAGCGGAATTTACTTCATAGAGCTTTTGAGGGAAGCAAGTTGCTCGATACAAGCAAGAGTAAAAAGTTTTCAGCTGATCTTCTGTACCCCCTTCAACCATAACTTTCGAAAGTGTTTTATTCCACTCAGCTTTAGATTCGGCTACAACTTTTTCAAATGGAGCATTTTTTAATTCCGCTTTCAAATTTTGCTCAGCTTGCTCAAAACTGATAAACGACGATGCCACACGAACATTAACCTTCTCCC
>NZ_DASTTN010000305.1:0-3741 GCF_035760125.1 Flavobacterium sp. | reverse complement strand
TAAATTGAAGTATGTTGATGAATTCTAAATCCAAAATTCTTTTGATTTATACTGGTGGAACAATCGGTATGAGAAAGGATTTTGAAACCGGGGCGCTTAAGGCTTTCAATTTTAGCAAACTCCTTCATAGTATTCCTGAATTAAAATTGTTGGATTGTGAGATAGATACTTTTTCTTTTGAAAATCCAATAGATTCCTCCAATATGAACCCTGAACATTGGGGTGAAATTGCTCTTACTATCGAGAACAATTACGATAACTTTGATGGCTTTGTGGTGCTTCATGGGTCTGATACCATGTCATATTCAGCTTCAGCATTGAGTTTTATGCTCGAAAATCTTTCAAAACCTATTATTTTTACTGGCTCTCAACTGCCTATTGGGGATTTGAGAACCGATGCTAAAGAAAATTTAATTACGGCGATTCAAATAGCTTCTTTACAAGAAAATGGACAACCTTTAATAAAAGAGGTTTGCCTCTATTTTGAATACAAATTATACCGCGGAAATAGAACAGTCAAAATAAATGCGGAACATTTTAGGGCATTTATTTCTCCTAATTATCCTTTTTTGGTGGAGTCTGGAGTGCATTTAAAAATAAATTCGGAATTATTTTTGCCTTCAAATGATGGAGCTTCTTTAAAAGTTCACATGCATTTGGATAATAATGTAGCAATCATCAAAATGTTTCCAGGAATAAGTGAAACAGTGCTTTCTGCTATTTTGAATATTGAGAGTTTAAAAGGAATTGTACTCGAAACCTACGGAGCTGGAAATGCACCCACGGAAGATTGGTTTTTGGCGCTTTTGCAAGATGCAATAAATAGAGGTTTGCATATTGTCAATGTTACACAATGTTCGATAGGCAGTGTGAGCATGGGGCATTATGAAACGAGCACCACTATGAAAAAACTGGGAATTATTTCGGGAAAAGATATTACTACGGAAGCCGCAATTACCAAATTAATGTATTTATTGGGACAAAATATAGCTTCGTCAGACTTCAAAAATGTATTCGAAACTTCATTAAGGGGAGAAATGCAATAATATTGATTTTTTACTTTCAAAATTCATTTTTTTTAATGTTCTTTGCACACCAAAATAATAGAGAGGTGTCCGAGTGGTTGAAGGAGCTAGCCTGGAAAGCTAGTATATGGGTAACTGTATCGAGGGTTCGAATCCCTTCCTCTCTGCAGAAAAAAAGCGTTGTATCAAATCAGATACAACGCTTTTTTAGTTTATTCTATACGCCTTTTAACAAAGGATAAACCTTTTTGAATTTCTCAAATGCTTTTTTATAAATCAATGTGTGTTTTTGATTGGGATAAAAAGTCGCTTCTGTTTTGTTTTCGAATGATTTTGTATTTCCAATAGCTTTAAAGCCTACTAAAACTGCTCCCCAAGCAGCTCCTTCAATGGTTTCGGAAATAACTACCTTCATTTGGAAAATGTCGGCTACCATTTGCAGCCATAATTTACTTTTGCCAAAACCACCACTAACCATTACAGTAGTTTCTTTTCTTATTTTGGGATCCGGAAGTAAAACTTCGACTACACTGAACAATCCAAAAAGAATGCCTTCGAGAGTCGCTCTGATAAAATGGGCTTTATGATGGGTAATTCTAATACCTAGTAAGGTTCCTTGTGCCTCTGCATCCCAAATTGGAGCCCTCTCTCCAAGTAAATAAGGAACAAAAAGCAAGCCATCAGAACCCGCTGGTATTTCTTTTGCCTGCCCTAAAAGGGTTTCGTACGATTCATTTGTTTTTAAAAGGGATTCTTTTAGCCATTGCAAAATGATAGCTCCATTATTTACCGCGCCTAATTTTAAGTATTGATTGTCTATTAAATGATAACATTGTGTTCGCATTTCAGCATCAATGTAAGGTTGTTCAATGGGGATTCTAACAGCTCCACTGGTTCCTATGGATAAGGCAATCCGATTTTTTTCCATTGAGCCAGTTCCTAGATTAGCCAATGGACCATCTCCGCCTCCAAGGATGTACAAAAAGTCATCATTAATTCCTTTGGATTTGTGTGTTGATGGTACAATTTTCGAAAGTTGGTCTTCCTTTATATTTAAATAATTAAGAATAACTTCGTCCCATTGTAAATTGTGGATGTTCATTATGCCAGTACCAGATGCCATCGACGAATCTGTAACGTATTCTCCTGTGAGTTGATGCCAAATGTATTCTTTGAGGCTGATGAATTTAAAAGCATTATTGAATAAATTAGTTTCGTTTTCTTTGAACCAAGCCAATTTTGTCATGGGAGAAAAAGGATGAATAGGGATGCCCGTTTTTTGATAAAAAAGAGTTCCAAATTCAGATTTTTTTAATGCTGCAGCAATTGAAGTTGCTCTGTTGTCCGCCCAGAGTAGTGCATCGCTTATCGGGAAACCATCCTCATTTATGATAAGAATGCTTTGCATTGCAGCACTAAAACTAATAAATTCGGGTTGTATGTTTTTTGTTATTTCTTTAATACAGATTAAAACAGAATCTAAAATTTCATTTGGTTTTTGTGTACTCCAATTTTCTTCAGGATGATACATTGGATATTCTTTGGTGATTTGATGCAATACGTTTCCGTTTTCGTCAAAACAAATTGCTTTTGTAGCCGTTGTGCCAATATCAATTCCGATGTATGTTTTTTCCATTTTTAAGTAGTCACAAATTGATTCAGAATTAAAACACCAATCAATCCCATAATTCCTATAATTGTTTCCATTACAGTCCATGTTTTAAAAGTGTCTTTTAGGCTAATGCCAAAATACTCTTTGAACATCCAAAATCCTGTGTCATTAACATGTGAACACATTAAACTTCCAGCCCCAATAGAAAGCACCATCAATTCTGGACTGATGCCTGAACTCGCTACCAAAGGTTGAACTATTCCTGCCGCGGTTAGTCCTGCCACTGTTGCCGAGCCTATTGCTATTCGAATAATTGTGGCAATTAGCCATCCTAGGATTAAGGGTGAAAGTGTAGATTTTTCGAAAAAAACTGCTAAATCAGTTCCAATGCCACTATCAATCAGTACTTGTTTGAAAGCACCTCCAGATGCGATAATTAAAATAATCATAGTTACCGATGCAAGTGCAGTACTTGATTTATCCATGATGTCGTGCATTTTTTGACCTCTCTTTATTCCTAAAAATACAAATACAAACAGAACGGCAATTAACAGGGCTATTGTTGGGTTTCCTATATATCCAAGAAGGATACGGATAGAATTGGTTTCGGCTAGTGTTAATTCACTTATGGTAGCCAAAGCCATTAGTAAAATAGGAATCAATGCGGAAATGATGCTTATAGTAAAAGAAGGTAACTCGGATTCTTGGAATGTTTTACTCTCAAATAAGCCTTTTGGTGGATTGGCGCTGATTTTTTTAATAAATTCTGGAAATAAGATTCCGGCTATGAGTAAAGCTGGGATCGCTACTATTAATCCATAAAGTAAGGTTTTGCCAATATTGGCTTTAAAAATTACTGCAATGGCTGTTGGCCCAGGGTGCGGAGGTAAAAATCCATGGGTGATAGATAGTGCTGATGCCATAGCAATACCTAAATAGATAAGAGGTTGTTTCGTATTTGTGCTTACAGCAAAAACCATTGGGATCAAAATGATAAAACCAGCATTGTAAAACATTGAAATACCAACTGCAAAACCTGTTAGGGCCATTGCCCATTTAATGTGTTTTGCACCAAATAACTTAGTCATTGCGGAACTTATCCGT
>NZ_DASTTN010000304.1:0-3392 GCF_035760125.1 Flavobacterium sp. | reverse complement strand
GTCAGTAAAGCCGATTTGTAAATGCTTTCCAATTTTTGTAATAGCGATATAAATTTCGGGTTTATTTTCACAATATTTAATCGCATTATCCAACAGGTTGTAAACCAAATTGGTGAAATGAAATTCATCAGCTTCAATAGTTATGGACGCTAAATCGGTTTTAATTTTGATTTGGGTTTCGGGGTGTTTTAGCTTAATGTTTTCAATTACAGATTCTAAAATTGGTAAAACATTCAGCGGATTTTTGTTTAAGACTAAAGGTGTATTGTCAGATTTTGCAACTGCTAAAATTTTCTCAATATGCTGATTCAATTTGTTGCTTTGGTCAATAATAATATGGGTGTACTTTTCCAGTTTTTCATCTTCTTGAATTGGATTTTGCTTGATGAGATAATTAGAAGCAATTAGTATGGAAGACAATGGCGTTTTGAATTCGTGAGTCATATTATTAATAAAATCTCGTTGTAAATCGGAGTATTTTTTTTGCTGTAAAAGCGTAAAAATAGAATACACATAGACGAGCAAAATAACTATTAATGCTATCGAAAGAACAAACCAAAATCGTAAAGAACTGAATAAATAACCAGTTTCATTAGGAAATCGAATCGCAAAATAATAGACTAAATTTTTGTGTTTGGGGAAATGTACGGAATGCTTGCTTTGTTTCTTTTCAGACAACGAGATGTAGTTACCATAGACCATTTCGTCGCTTTGGCAATTGTACATGGCATATTCAAAATCCGTTGTGATATTCATTTTCTTGAACTCGGATATGAGGTAAAACTCTAAAATTTCGGGTTCAAAATCGTTATCAATATTGACAATATAATAATCATTGGAAATTTTTCGCACTGGATTTTTTCCCGGAAGTTCGTGGTTGGTTCCCTGATATAATTTTTGGGCTACTTCCAGTAAAGCAACGTGAGTTTTTTGGCTGAATTTTTTTTCTTCAATAGTAAAAGCTTCTTTAGTCCAAAGCAATTGAGCTACAAGAATTCCTATAATGGCGATTAATCCAATCAGGATACTGCTATTGAGTTTGGTTAGTTTCATACATTAATTTCGTTATGTAATATTAATCAAAATTTAGCTGTCTTTTTTGCATTAACAAGTCGTTAACAAAGATTGAATACCGCTTAACAAAGGTGTGTGTTTTTCTAATCTACTTTTGGATTATTCAAACTATAACCTTTAAAACACAATAATATGAAAATGATTAAAATTTCAATGTTGGCATTAACTCTAGGATTAATGTCATTTTCGGCTGTTGCTCCAGTGAAAAGTTTAGTTTCAAAAGTAGCTGTTACCGTCTCTTCAATCGTATGGAAAAGTGAGAGCATAGATGTGGGGACTATTCCTCAAAATACTCCAAAACCTATTGTATTTGAATTCAAAAATACTGGAAAAGCAGCTGTCATAGTTACCAATGTGCAGGGGTCTTGCGGATGCACGGCAACAGATTATACCAAAACGCCAATTGCTCCGGGTAAATCAGGTATCGTTACTGCTACCTATAATGCAGCAAATGTAGGAGCATTTACCAAAACAGTATCGGTAACTACGAATATTGAAACGACACCTAAAGTTTTAACTATAAAAGGAACTGTTGTTGCGGGATCTACAACAGCGAAAAGCTAATTTTATAATTGTTAAATGATCTTGAACCACCTGAAAAGGTGGTTTTTTTGTTTGTAATAAGAGCTATGTAAATTTTTGATTATAGTTTGAAAAAATAGTATCTAATCCTGAATCGCAATCGTTTTATATTTGCTGTCAATACTAGTTTGAAAAGTCCCAAAAGATTATGAATTATATAAATAAATGCCTTTTATTTTTACTGGTTTCCGTTTCATTCGTTTCGATTGCCCAAAAAAAGGGAGATGCCAAATCACTTTTTGAGTATCAAGGAAGAATTGAAAAAATACAAGACGATAAAGTTGTTCTCATAGGTTCCGCTTCTTCAGTGTCATTTGATTTTAAAGGAAATTCCTGTTCCATATCCTTGCAAAGTGTTGAAAATCATCAAAATTATGTTTCTCTTGAACTTGACGGTAAATATATCGGGCGAGTTCGAATTGAAAAAGGAGATGTGAAATCTTTTCCGATTACCGTTTCAAATGATAATAAAACACATCATCTATCGATTTATAAAGCGACAGAAGCTGCGAACGGCGGTGTTCTATTCGCAGGAACTTCAGCGAAGTTGGTAGAAAGCGCTACGTCCAAAAAGAAGAAAAAAATTGAATTGATAGGGGATTCGATAACTTGTGGTTTTGGGAACGATGCATCCACGATTCCTTGTGGAAGCGGAGAATGGTATGATCAGCACAATGCTTATTGGGCTTACGGACCGATACTTTCCAGATCGCTGAATATCGATTTTGTGTTGAGTTCAGTTTCTGGATACGGAATGTATCGCAACTGGAATGACGAGCATCTCGACGAAGCCATTATCCCTGATGTTTATGAAAATTTATATCTGAATAGAGATAATTCCAAACCGTATGATTTTGCTTTTCAACCGGATTTGGTTAGTATTTGTTTAGGAACGAATGACCTTTCGGATGGAGATGGCAAAAAAACGAGATTGCCATTTAATGAGGAAAAATACGTTTCAAATTATATTGCTTTTATAAAAACGGTTTACAAACACGCTCCAAATACAAGAATAGTTTTGTTGACAAGTCCAATGGTTTCAGGTGAAAAAAATGTCACTTTGGTAAAATGTCTAAAAAAAGTGATTCTTACTTTTGAAAGCGATAAAAAACATAAGCCAATTGCGTTGTTCGAATTCAAATCGATGAGTCCAAAAGGCTGTGGCTATCATCCCGATATCGCTGATGATAAAGTGATGGCCGAACAGTTAATTCCTTTCTTTAAAAAAATATTAAATGAAAAATAAAAGTATTGTTTTTGTTCTTTTCCTGATACTTTCAAATGCCGCTTTCGCAAATGTTACTCTGCCGAACGTGTTTTCGGATAATATGGTTTTGCAGAGAAATACTGAAGTTGTCATTTGGGGTTGGGCGAATTCACAGGAAGAAGTAGTGATTACCCCAAGTTGGAATAACGAAACCTATAAAGTTAAAGCCAGTAATCAGGCGAAATGGGAAATCGCCATTCCAACTCCAAAAGAAGGAGGACCATATACCATTACGATAAAAGGGTACAATGAAATTGTATTGAAAAACATTTTGATTGGTGAGGTTTGGATTTGTTCCGGGCAATCCAATATGGAAATGAACGCTAGTTGGGGAATTGATAACGGTGATGAGGAGGTTAAAAATGCTACAAACGCAAACATCCGATTGTTTTTGGTGCCAAAATTAACGGCAACTACTCCACAAAATAATCTTTCTGGAAATTGGACAGAATGTACACCCGAAACGATG
>NZ_DASTTN010000303.1:0-22243 GCF_035760125.1 Flavobacterium sp. | reverse complement strand
TATCAGTAATCTGAAAAACTTTTTGATCTAAAGTATTATTAATTGAAAAAGGTTCATGACCTGCAATAATATAATTGGCTCCAGCCCCATCTTGAATATTAATAATAGGTGCAGGAGTAGAAAATGGGTTTCTAAAATCATTGAAATAAGTATAACCTGCCTGCAATTTGTTTGAAACTTTCTCACTAATTTTTGAATTCAACTCTATCAAGAAAGAACTCAACTCATTATTGATTTGATATCCTGCATTTTGAAATTGAAGAATAGAAGCACTTGGTCCTCTATATCCCAAAGCAGTTGGATGCGCAGGTTTGTCTTTTGAAGCATCCAAAAAATTATATATAACCGCCAGTTTATTATTATCGTTGATATTCCAATCTAGTTTTATAATCCCTTTATTGGAATTTGATTTGTGAATGAAACCTTGATAAGCTCCTGGATCATAGCCAAAACTATTACCATTGGCATCTTTTAAGTTCGCTAAAGCATTATATACGGCTATCAAATCACTTTCTAATACTCTTGATTCATTCACACCTGTAACCCCATCACCATTGTTTGCCACAAAGCTTGAACCTAAATCGCTTCGCTTGTCAATTTCATAATTGGCAAAAAAGAATAATTTATCCTTTATAATTGGCCCTCCAATACTAAACCCAGCTTGTGTCTGTTCTAAAGAAGGCACAAAAATATTTTCACCATGTACTTTGTCGCCTGTCATATCCTCATTTCTAAAATAACCATATGCAGTACCGTGAAATTCATTTGAACCCGATTTTGTTACAGCATTAACCGAAGCTCCAGTAAAACCCGACAAAGTTACATCATAAGGTGCAGTCGCAACTTGTATTTGATCAATTGCATCCAATGAAATCGGTTGAGCATTTGTTTGACCTCCAGGTGTTGCAGCATCCAATCCAAAGGGATTATTAAAAACGGCTCCATTCAAAGAATAATTATTGTATTGATCATTTCTACCTCCAAACGAACCTCCACTTGCTGTTGGTTCCAATCTTGTAAAATCTTCAGCTGATCTTGAAATAGATGGTAAAGCTGCCAATTCTTTTCTACCAATTGTTGTTTCAGCACCTGTCTTATTGCTTTGAAAAATTTTATTTTTAGAATTTACAATTTTAACTTCTTCTAATGTTTGACTTTCATCAGTCAAAACGACATCTAAACTAAAAGTCTTTCCTAATTCAAGATAAACATCACTGAACTCTTCTTTATGAGAACCTATAAAGGTCACTGTCACTTTATAAGGACCACCAACCCTCATGTTCAAAATACTAAATCTTCCTTCGTCATTCGAAATCGAAGAATATTTAGTCCCTGTTGGTGTATGAACAGCCAGAATTGAAGCGCCAGGGACTGACTCACCTGTTGCATTTTTCACAACTCCCTTAATATTAGAGGTTGTAGTTTGCCCCGACATCACAAAGAAGCCGAAAACAAAAAAAAATAATGTTAATAATTTTTTCATTTTGGAAGGTTTTTATATTGGTTTGGCATCAAAATTAGATAAAAAAAAATCACTCCGAAGAGTGATTTTTTAATTTTATTAACAAAATGTTAACTGAATGTTATTTTTCAGCGATGATTTCATAAGGCAATTCAACAATAACATCTCTGTGTAATCTAACAGAAGCGCTATATTTACCAATACGTTTTACAATCCCTGAAGTGATAAATTTTCTATCAATTACTTGACCACCTTTAGCCAAAGCTTCAGCGATATCAATGTTTGTAATTGAACCAAATAATTTTTCACCACCTGCTTTTGCAGAAATTTTAATTTCGATAGCTTTCAAAGTTTCAGCCAATGCTTTAGCGTCAGCTACAACTTTAGCTTCTTTGTGAGCTCTTTGTTTTAGGTTTTCAGCCAATACTTTCTTTGCAGAAGAAGTAGCTAAATGAGCGAATCCTTGTGGAATTAAGAAATTACGACCGTATCCGTTTTTCACAGTTACTACATCATCTTTAAATCCTAAATTTTGAACATCTTTTCTTAAAATAAGTTCCATGTTGTTGTCCTTTATTTGAGAAGTTAGGTTTCATATTTCAGAAAACCAACAACTGTTAATTTTTAATTATTTTAATAAATCGGCCACGTATGGCATTAAAGCTAAGTGACGAGCTCTTTTTACAGCTACAGATACTTTTCTTTGGTATTTTAATGAAGTTCCTGTTAAACGACGAGGAAGAATTTTTCCTTGCTCGTTAACGAATTTCAATAAGAAATCAGCATCTTTATAATCAATATATTTGATACCTGATTTTTTGAAACGACAATACTTTTTAGTTTTGTTAGTTTCTATGTTCAAAGGCGTAAGATATCTGATATCCCCGTCTTTTTTTCCTGAAGCAGATTGTTGTAATGTTGCCATGATAATTAAGCTTTTTGAGATTTAAGTTTTGCTCTTCTTCTTTCAGCCCAAGAAATAGCATGTTTGTCAAGACTTACAGTTAAGAAACGCATAACTCTTTCGTCACGTCTAAATTCAGTTTCAAAAGCGATAAGAACTTCTCCTGATACTTTGAATTCGAACAAGTGGTAAAATCCACTTTTTTTGTTTTGAATTTCGTAAGCCATTTTTTTAAGGCCCCAATCTTCTTTCGACACCATTTCTGCTCCTCTACTAGTAAGAAAATCTTCAAATTTGCTTACTGTTTCCTTTACCTGAACTTCAGATAAAACGGGATTTAAAATGAAAACAGTTTCATAATGATTCATAAAAAATTTATTTATTTGTTAAATTGGGTGCAAAAGTAATCTTTTTTTCTGAACATGCAAGTGCAAAAACACTATAATCGACGAATGACTAAAAAAGATTTGATTTTTTTAGATTTATTAAAAAAAAAAACTATTTTTACTTAACCAAATCAAAAATTTGAAATTATGAAACTAAACTGTGTAGTCGTAGATGATAGTTCAATACAAAGAATGATTATTGCAAAGTTAGTTAATAATCACACTAACTTAAATTTAATTGGTGATTTTTCTAATGCAATAGAAGCCAAAAGTTGTATGACTGTTCATACGGTAGACTTAATATTTCTTGATATTGAGATGCCTGTTATTAGTGGTTTTGATTTCCTTGATGGTTTAAAAACCAAACCCCAGATTATTTTCATCACCTCAAAAGCAGAATACGCAATGAAAGCTTTTGATTATGATGCTACAGATTATTTACAAAAGCCTATTTCTATTGAGCGTTTTAATGCTTCAGTTCGTAGGGCTATTGATCACTATCTTCTTAAGAAAGAAAACAAAGAAGATGAAGGTGAACATATATTTATAAAAAGCAATCTGAAGAAATTAAAAGTTTTTACTTCTAAGATTAAATGGATTGAGGCTTTTGGTGATTATGTAAAAGTAGTCACGGAAGACGACAGTAATCTTGTGCTTTCGACAATGAAATCATTTGAGAATGATTTGTCAAAAGATAAATTTATAAGGGTTCACAAATCTTATATTGTAAATATTGACAAGATTGATCGTTTCAATAGTAAGTTTGCCGAAATTGGAGTGACGAAAATTCCTTTAAGTAGAAACAAAAAAGAAGATTTAGTAAAAGCACTTGCCTATTCTTAAAAATTTTACTTTAATAAAAATCAACATTTACAGTAACTTTTATAGCTCTGTATTGTGAAACAGCTTCAAAACTATTCAGTATCTTCTGAATAGTTTTTTTTGTACTCACAATTGATGTGTTTTGAGGAATCTTAATAATGATAGTTCTAATGTACTCATTTCGGATTCTACTGATAGCAGGCTCTTCGGGACCTAAAACTGGCATAGTCAAGTTTTGGCTTAAAACTTGATATAGCCACATAGCACCTTCCTTGAGCTTATCAAAATCACGTTGCTTCAAGGTTAATTTTACGATCCTAAAATATGGTGGGTATTTATAAATTTGCCTGTCATACAATTGCTCTTTATACATTCCTCCAAAATCGTTATTAGTAACTTGCTGAATAGTATTGTGATTTGGGTTATAAGTCTGAATAATTACCTTTCCTTTTTTCTCAGATCTACCTGCACGTCCTGCCACTTGGGTCATCATTTGAAAACTTCTTTCGAATGCCCTAAAATCGGGATGATACAACATGGTATCTGCATTCATAATACCAACCAAATTGACATTATCAAAATCCAATCCTTTGGCAAGCATCTGAGTTCCTACCAAAATATCAAATTCCCTATTCTTAAAACTATCAATAATTTTTTCGAAACCAAATTTCCCGCGTGTTGTATCCTGATCCATCCTACCAATTTTTGCACTAGGAAAAATAGTCAATAATTCTTGCTCAATTTGCTCTGTTCCTAAACCCTTGGTAGTCAAATCAACACTATGACAAGCATGACAATGAGTAGGATTTGCAATAGCGTAACCGCAATAATGACAACGCAATTGATTCTTGTGTTTATGGTACGTCAAACTTACATCACATGACTGACAATGCGGAACGTGACCACAGGTAATACATTCGATAATTGGCGAATAACCCCTTCTATTTTGAAACAAAATCACTTGTTCTTCCAAAGACAATGCAGTCGTAATTTCGTCTATTAAAACATCACTAAAATGACCATTCATTTTTTTTCGAAAGTATTTGTCTTTCAAATCCACCAATTCAACTTCCGGCAAACTCACATTCCCAAAACGCTTTAAAATTTCAACAAAACCAAATTTGCCAGATACCGCATTATAATAGGTTTCAATACTTGGAGTAGCAGAACCTAAAAGCACTTTGGCCTGATGCGCATTTGCCAAAACAATAGCTGCATCGCGGGCATGATAGCGAGGCGCAGGATCAGATTGCTTAAAAGTTTGTTCATGCTCTTCATCAATAACCACAAACCCCAAATCATGAAAAGGTAAAAACAAAGCCGATCTGGCTCCAATTACAATTTGGGCTTTTTCTTCATTTAACAAAACCTGATTCCAAACTTCGACTCTTTCATTATTGCTGTACTTCGAATGAAAAACAGCTACTTTATTTCCGAAATGAGCTCTCAATCTCGAAACCAATTGAGCAGTCAAAGCAATTTCGGGCAACAAATACAATACTTGTTTTCCGGTAGCTAAATATTCTTCTATAAGTTTGATGTAAATTTCAGTCTTACCACTTGAAGTGATTCCATGTAAAAGACATACTGGTTTTTCCTTGAAATTTTCTTTTATGGATTCAAAAGCCACATATTGGTCAGCACTTAATTTAAGCTCACCATCCCTTCCATTTCCAGCAAAATTAATTCGGTCTTCCTGCAAAAAATACTCTTCAAAAACTTCTTTTTCAACCAATGCTTTAACAACAGCCGAAGAAGACTGAGCCGTCTCGACAAGTTTCTTAACTGTAATAGGCTTTTTTTCGGAAGCGCTTAATTGGAAATAATTTAAAACTATTTCTTTTTGTTTGTTGGCATTTTTCAGAATTTCAAGCAATTCTTTTAAACCATCGTTCGTATTGTATTTTTCATGCAATCGAACATATCGCACTAATTTTGGTTTGTAGCTTTCCTGAATCTCTTCTTGCAGTACTAAAATATTTTTATCAATCAATTTTTGAATAACAGGGAAAATATTCTTCTTATTCAGAATTGAAATAATATCCTGTACTTTCAAAGAACTCTGTTTTTGCAGAGCCTCATAAACTAAATATTCATCATCCGAAAGTAAACTTTCATCAACATAGACATCATTTTTTCTTGTTATAACCGTTTCGCTTTCCAACAACAAAGCACTTGGCATAGCACCTCGATACACATCACCAAGCGCACACATATAATAATCGGCAATCCAAATCCAATGATTGATTTGAAACTCAGTAACTATAGGAGTATTGTCTAAAATTTGATGAATTTCTTTGGCTTCATATAATGTTGGTTTGTTATTATGAATTTCAATCACCAAAGCCGTGTAGATTTTACTTTTCCCAAAAGGCACCGTCACCCTCATTCCTTTTTTTATAAAAAGAAACTCAGCTTCAGATACACGATAGGTAAATGTTTTGGCTAAAGAAAGCGGTAAAATAACTTCGACGAAATGCATGTAAAGATTTTATAGTCTGTAAAATTACTTTTTATTTAATCCAACAGACGCATTTTTTTTATATTCCTGCACCAATTTCAAAGTATGCCCCAAAGACTCTGTATCTGTCCAATTTTCATGACCCGGAATAATATATTTCGGATTTTTAAATTTTGCCTGTACTTTTTTAATAGATTTCTCCCACTCATTCACATTGGCATCCCCCAAATATCCTAAATCTTTTGCCTCAGCACTTTTAACAAAGCATCCTCCATAAAGTACTTTTTCTTTATCAAACCAAACTACAATATTATCCGGTGCATGTCCTTTTCCTGGATAATAAACTTCAAATTTATATTCTCCTACTTTAAAAATAGTATCATTCGGAATTACAAATTCGGCTCTTTTTTCATTTCTAGCTTTTAAAATCCTGTCAGTTAGTTTTATAGTATACGTTTTAATTCCTTTTTGTCTAAAAAATTCCAAACCTCCTGCGCGATCGTCATGAGAATGCGTTGCAAAACACATCACAATATTTTTATTATGTTTAGATTTTATACTATCTAATAAAGGCTGAAATTGAGATTTATCCCAAGGTGCATCAAATAAAACAGCTCCTTTATCTGTAACCAGATACATCGCATTTGCAGAAATGAGAGCTCCTTTATAATCATGAAAAGTTTTATAAACATAAAAGTCACCTATAAGATGACTTATTTGCAAAGGCGAATTTTTAGATTGTCCAAAACTATTTGACAGTATTATGAAAAATAAAATTATCGCTGCTACTTTTCGCATTTTATATATTAAGAAATTAATTTTTCACTCTATACCAGTATTGCGTTCTTCCAAACAAAGAAACACCAACAAAACCTCTCACTTTTAGTTTGTCTTTACCGTCTAGTGCTATTAAACATTTATATTCCTCTCCTTTTAAAGGATCTAAAATTTTACCTCCATTGTATTCATCTCCATCCTTTTCAAGACCTTTGATGATTATTAATCCCAAAATTGGTGCATTTTTATCTTCACCAGAACATTTTGTACAAAGAGATTTTCTTTTTTCTGGATTTAATACATCTGTAATTTTTCCATAGATTTTTCCTGATTTCTCATAAATTTCTACGATAGATTTGGCTTGTCCTGTCTCATCATCAATGGTTTTCCATTTTCCAAAAACAGTTTGGCTTTGGGCATTGAAAATCATTGCAAAAAACACAACTAAACTAAATACGATACTTTTTTTCATTTTTCTTAAATTATTGTCTCACTTTTTTTATTATTCCAAATCGCCGTAAAAAAAGCCCCTTGGATTTCTTTTGACAAGAATACAAAATTCCATTTAAACAATCTCACTATATTGCTAAACTTTAATACTGCCTTTTGTCTTTTTTAGCTTATGAATTGTAGCATTCAATTCGAATCCCAACAACAAAATCATACAGTTAATCCAAATGTAAAACATCATGATTAACAATGTTCCAATCGAACCGTACAATTCGTTGTATTTTGAAAATCGAATTACCCAAATTCCAAAAAAATAAGAGGAAATAATTATAAGTACCGTTGTAAAAACAGAACCTACACTAATAAATGGAGGCTTATGTGACTGTTTTGTTCCATATCGTAATAAGATAGAAGTTGTTATTAATATCATCAAAATCACAAAAAGGTATCTTCCCATAATAATCAACGGAATTTGATCACTCAATACGTCCTGTATTGTTGTGCTTTGAATCACAACTTCAAAAACAACGATAATTGCAACGGTCAAAAGCAGAATAATGGAAAGCAACAAAGAAATTCCTAAAGCAACAAAGTACTGGTTTAAAAAACCTCTTTTTTCCAAAACATGTCGGGAAGATTCAAATCCGCCAAGAATTCCATTTATACCGTTTGCCATCAAGAAAATAGACAGTAAAAATCCAGAAGACACTAATCCAGAGTGACTATTGTTAAGAATATCGTTTATGATATTGGCGATTGCATCATAGGTATTTGGCGGCACTCCATCTTTTACAAATTCAAGAAAATCATTTTGAAATCCTTCAATTGGTATGTAGGGAATTAAGTTTAAAATAAATAATGCAAAAGGAAACAAAGCCATAAAAAAACTAAATGCAACCGCGCTTGCATGATAGGAAAATGCTCCATCGATGATTCCCTCAAAATACAATTCCAATAAATCATAGAAAGAAAAACCTCCCAAACCAGGAACTTTAATCTTTTTCAAGACATGCATTAAGTTTCTTACAACTGGAATTTTTTCGAGTTTAGCCTCAATTATTAAACTCATATTCTAAATTGCTTTTAGACTTAAATCCATATTATAAACAGAATGAGTTAACGCTCCCGATGAAATATAATTGACACCGCATTCAGCATAGAACCTCATCGTATCTTCGTTGATATTACCCGAAGATTCCGTTTGGCATTTATCACCTATTAAGGCCACTGCCGTGCGAGTATCATCATAATTGAAATTATCAATTAAAATCCTGTGTACACCTTCACTTTTCAAAATCTCTTCAATTTCAGCAAGGTCTCTGGCTTCAACAATTATTTTAAGATCTAAATTATTTTCTTTTAGATAGGCTTGTGTTTTGGCAATCGCCAATGTAATACCACCTGCGAAATCAATATGATTATCTTTTAGCATTACCATATCATACAACGCGAACCGGTGATTTTCTCCACCTCCAATTTTAACTGCCCATTTTTCGGCTACGCGAAATCCAGGTGTTGTTTTTCGTGTATCCAATATTTTTGTATTAGTACCTTTCAATAATTGTACAAAACTATTCGTTTTGGTCGCAATCGCACTCATGCGTTGCATTGTATTTAATACTACTCTTTCGGATTTTAAAATTGATTGAGAACTACCCGAAACATGAAAAACAACATCCCCTTTTTTGACAGCAGCTCCGTCTTCAATAAAGGTTTCGATTTGCATTTTAGGATCTACATATTCAAATATCATTTTGGCAAACGCAACCCCTGCAATTATACCATCCTCTTTTACCAATAATTTTGCTTTTCCTTGAGCATTGGCAGGAATACAGGCTAATGAGCTATAATCTCCAGATCCTACATCTTCTCTAATAGCATTTGCAATTAAGCTATTTAATTCGCTTTGAAACTGTGCTTCACTAATCATTTTTTCATTCTTTTAATAGAATGCTAAAGTAGGATTTATTTTGTGTATTAAAAAGTAAGTCCGTTTTAAAAATTTGGAATTTCACATTTATTTATAACTATTCATTCTTTCAATTACTAAATTATCAGAAGAACTATAAATAAGACTGTTTTTCAAAAGAAAACCTATAAGTATTTGAGTTACTTACAGGTTTCCTATTTTATTTTGGTTTTGGCAACTAATTATTCTACCATATTTTGATCAATCATATAGATCAAAGCAGCCATAGTTCCTGCTCCTAGTTCTAATTCTCTTTTATTGATTGCATCAAATTTATCGTTTGCTGCATGATGATAATCAAAATAACGTTGAGAATCTGGCTTTAACCCAGCTTTCACGATTGCTTTTCCTGTCAATGGACCAATGTCCGATCCTGAATGTCCTTTTACAAAACTATGAATTAGATACGGTTCGAATAATGTTTTCCAATTTGTAATCTTATTAAAATTTGAGTCGTCACATTCTAATGAAAAACCTCTTGGAGTAAAACCTCCTTCATCACTTTCTAAAGCAAAAACGTGTTTTTCTTTATTTGCCAATGACAATTCTTCGTATTTCTTCCCGCCTCTTAACCCGTTTTCTTCATTCATAAAAAGAACTACGCGAAGCGTATTTTTAGGTTTGTAATTTAAATTTTTAAAAACATTCATCACTTCCATGCTTTGCACTACTCCTGCTCCGTCGTCGTGTGAACCATCAGCCAAGTCCCAAGAATCAAGGTGACCTCCTACTACCATGATATTATCTGGATGCTCAGTTCCTTTGATTTCACCAACAACATTGTAAGAAAGAGCATCTTCCAATTGCTGACAGGATTGCTTGAAATAAAATTTCAAATTAGGATTGCTTTTTAAAGTCTTGCTTAACAATTCGGCTCCATTAGTACTAATAGCAGCCGTTGGAATGTATTTTTCTTTTGCAATATCTCCATAGCTTTGTCCTCCTGCATGCGGATAATCGTCCAATCGCAAATTCATTGAACGCACGATTGTTCCAACTGCTCCCATATTGGCAGCTTCTTTAGCACCGGCATATCGTTGATCAACCGCTCCAGAATAGGCATCAAAGGCTTCAATAGCCCCATTATCCATAGGTCTATTATAGAACACTATTTTTCCTTTTATTTTATCCGCTCCCAAAGCTTTCATTTCATCAAAACTATGAATTTCGATTACTTCGGCAGTCAACCCATTTTTCGGAGTTGCAATTGACCCACCCAAAGCACAAATTGGCACTTTGATTTTGGTTTTATTATCTTGAATATAAGCTGTTTCTTTTTCTCCACGAACCCAATGAGGCACCATTACCTCTTGCAAATACACTTTATCAAATCCTAATTTTTCCATTTGACTTTTGGTATATTGAACCGCTTTTTCAGCTCCCACAGAGCCAGATAAACGAGATCCTACATTATTTGATAAATGATCCAACCAAGAATAACATTGCGATTTTGTTAATGCAGAATTGTAAATTTCCTTAAAAAACTGTTCGTCTTTGTTTTGGGCAAACAAAGCAACACTATTTACAAAAAGTAAAGAAAGAAGTAGTTTTTTTTTCATTTTGGGTTATTCTTAATTTATAGTTTTAATTAATCGATGTGCAATTTCGAAATTCTAAAGTAAAATTGATGTTAAAATCAAAAAAAAATCCTGCTCACTTTAAAAGTTTACAGGATTTAATGAAATCACAACTAAGTTTATTAGTTAATTGGTTCAAAACTAACGGCAGTTCCTCCACCAGGAGCTAAAACCAAATTTAATTTAGATTTATTAGTTACCTCAACAGTTCTAATTTTATAAGCCATTGGATTGTTTTTCCAATCGGCATCTTTGGCATCTTCATAAATAATAGCTTTGTATTTTTGTCCTTTGGTTAGAAAGTCTAATGCTATTTCAGATTTTCTTGCATTTTCATCCGAGATGGCTCCTAAGAACCATGTTTCTTTTCCTTTTGTTTTTCTGGCAATAGTCAAATAATCTCCAGGTTCTGCTTCCAAAATTTTGGTATCATCCCAATCCAGCGCCACATCTTTGATAAATTGAAAGGCATCCATACGTTTTTCATAGCTTTGAGGTAAATCAGCAGCCATTTGCAAAGGGGAATACATCGTTACATACAATGCTAACTGTTTAGCCAAAGTAGTATGAACCTGTTCTTTTTTATTTTTATCATAGAAACTCATTTTAATTTCGAAAATACCTGGCGTATAATCCATTGGTCCACCTAGAAGTCTTGTAAAAGGTAAAATAGTTTCGTGACTTGGTGCATTACCAACACTCCATGCATTAAATTCATTACCACGAGCAGCTTCTGCAGCAATGTAATTTGGATACGTTCGACTGTAACCTGTTGGTCGAGACGATTCATGAGAATTAAGCATTAATTTATAATCGGCAGCACGTCTTGCAACAAAGTTGAAGTGGTTCACCATCGTTTGTCCGTCATGAAATTCACCACGAGGAATAATTCTGCCAACATAACCCGTTTTTACAGCTGGATAATCGTATTTTTTCATCAAATCGAAAGCTCGGTCTAAATGACGCTCATAATTGGCAACAGATCCCGAAGTTTCATGGTGCATAATCATTTTTACGTTTTTTTCTTTGGCGTAAGCCGTAACTTCTGCCAGATTGAAATCAGGATAAGGAGTCGTAAAATCAAATACCTCTTCTTTCCAATTACCTGCCCAATCTTCCCAACCTACATTCCAACCTTCAACCAATACACCATCAAATCCGTTTTTGGCAGCAAAATCAATATATCTTTTGGTGTTTTCAGTCGTAGCACCATGTTTACCTGTCGGTATTAAATCTTGAGACGATAAATTTTGTGCGTTTTGTGAACCTGCATAATCCCAAGTAGATATACCAACATGCATTTCCCACCAAATTCCAACATATTTCATTGGTTTTATATACGAAACATCGTCTAGTTTACAAGGTTCATTTAGATTCAAAATCATTTGAGACCCCACTATATCGCGTGCATCTTTGCTTATCATAATTGTTCTCCAGGGAGATACACAAGTTGCTTGCAAATAGGCTTTATCGCCAATTGCATTCGGTACCAAATGTGAAGTAAGTTTATAATTGGTAACATCAACATCCAAATGCATGACTGGATAATTCACAACAGCAGCTTCAAATATATTGACATACAAACCCGATGGAGATTTCATCATTAAAGGTGCTTGAACTCTGCTTTTACCTAGATCGGTTGTCATCCCAATTCCTGTGTTTTTATCCAATTTAGCATTATCAATTTCAGAAAGTTTAGTTTCGTTATAAGGATATTCATTAGTATCAAAATCCCCTGGAATCCAAAAGGCTTTATAATCTTCGTTCAAATTAAAATGGGTTTCCTCATCAGATATAATGAAATAATTCAGCTTCTCTTGTTTTGGAAATTCATATCTAAAAGCTACGCCTTCATCATAAACTTTGAAAATAATATTCATTTTTACATTGGTTTCTTTTTGAACCAAAGCAATAGCAAGTTCATTATAATGATTTAAAATTGATGCTTTTTGACCTAAGACAGGTTTCCAAGATTCATTGAAAGTATTTGCTTTTGAAGATTGAATCTCAAAATTAGCATCAAGAGCGGTTTTATCTTTAAGTTTTATCCCTAAAGTACTTTCTACAATTACGGGTTTGCCATTGTAATTTACAGTATATGATGGTTGCCCATTATTTACTAATTTAAAATTGACCTCAAGGGCGTTGGAAGGAGATTTTACGCTTTGTGCATGAAGTAAACTCAAAGCAAAAACGAGAATAATAGGAAATATTTTCTTCATTTGGTTATGTATTAATATAGATAGTAAAAATACTTCTTTAGATTATAAAATTCTAAATAAAACCAAACTACCACCTTGTAGTAAAGACGAAAACGTTTTCGATTTTATTAATAAAGAGATTATAAAAATTCAATTCTTTTAAAATATATAAAGAATTGAATTTTTAGTCATTGTTCATTTAAACGAATGTCTCTCTTTTATTGCTAAATCTAAATTTAATTCGAAACAGTAAGATTGGTTTTAGGTCCAATTCCATTTTCATTAAAAGCTTCAATCGCAAAATAATAACCTGTACCCTTGTCAAGTCCTCTGAAGTCATATGAATTTCCTTCATAAACCATTATGCTGTTATATAATTTATCAGGGGCAATCCCATAGTAAATATTATAACCGACAGCGCCAGGCTGTACATCCCAATTAATCATTGCATTGCGGGAATCCTCAACACTTCTGCTTACTTTAAATCCAGTAACCGATTTTGGTTTTTCGGACAATCCATTACCAAAAACACGGAAATCAGAAACAGCAAATAAACCAGATGCGTTGTGGATATTCACCATTTTAACATAACGAGCTTCAATGGGTTTTGTTAATTCCAAATAATCATGAGGAGCATCTTTATCGCTTTTGGATTTATCAACTACCAAAGTCCAATTTTGATTATCATCCGACATAAAAATTTGATATTGATAATAAATATCCATTGCCTTGTTATGCTGCGTAGCTTTATGATCGGCATAATTAATCTGCAGGGCATTAATTCTCATTTTTCTGCCCAAATCAATTTGTAACCATTCGCCCGGTTTATCTGTTTTTGCCGACCAATAAGATTGGATATCTTCATCGGTCAAATTCTGGGCATTGTAACAAATTTTTTCAAACACTTTTTTTCCACCTGTATCCACTCTGTGAGTTTGTACATCCATACATTCTTCTGAAGAAGATACTGTTGCAGCTTTTTTGTATGAAAGCAACATCCATCCTGAGAAAGCTCCTTTGGTTTGGTCACGCTTGTTATTTGGCAACAAAGTTGGGAAATCTCCATAGGAAGTAATCGAATACATAACATCGTCTTTGTCGAATCCAGCAGGGAACATATCAATACGGCGTTCAAAACGATCTTTCACCGAAATTTTACAGGTGCCCGTATTCCAATAATTTCCGTAGTTATCCGCAAAGGTATTTCCGTGTCCAGCCCCAATTACGAATCCTCCAGGCTTGTACGACATAGGATTGTGTTTCTGGTACGTAAATGGCCCTAGAGGACTATTACCTACGTGAACACCATTGGCATAGCCTTTAAATTCCGTAGCTGGAGCTCCATACTGCATATAATACTTACCGTTGTGCTTGGTCATCCAAGCCCCTTCAATAAAATTTCCCCAAGGCGCTGGTTCCATGTCATTATTTGGCCCGAAACGTTCCCAACCATGCAGAGAAGGATCCAAATCTGCAACTGCTTTTATTTCGCCATAAGGGCGTTGAATATCTTCAACTTCGGTTGCTGCATATAGCTTTTCGTAATCTGCCTGATTTCCTTTTGGCAGCCAAGTTTTATAATCTACTTCTACTCCGCAAAGCGGTAATTTTCCACTCGAACCATAATACATGTATACTTTTTTATCGTCATCCTGAAAAATTGCAGGATCCCAAGTAGGCAACATCGCAGTATTGACATGACGAACCCAGCGACCCGATTTTGGATCAGCTGTTTTCCAAACTGGGTGGTCTTTTTTCCAAGTTGAACCTACATAAAACAAAGTATCGTTTACTACCCAAGCGGCAGGAGCACATTGGTCATCATCGCCAGGATTACGTTGAAAACTACCATAAACAAATTTCCAGTCCGACAAATCTTTGCTCCAAAAGAATCCGGCTTGGTTTGTTGCAAACAGGTAATAATCTCCTTTATAAGCAATAATTAATGGATCGGCACTTGAACGACGAGAATCCGGAATTCCATTATGGTTTGCTGTAGTATAATTGTAACCGATATTAATGGGGTTACAATATGTTGAAGCTGGTTTATTAGGATCAAACCATTTTGTTTTTCCAATACTATTGTTTTTAGATTGTGCCATACTTATTTGGTTGCACATCAATAGTACCAATGCTGGTATTAAATATAGTTTTCTCATTTTTAAAACTTTTTAAAAAATTACTTAATTTATTAGCTACTCAGATTAAACACTATACTTTGCTGTTCTGAGTGATTTTAAATTTAAAAAAAAGCCCTCCGTCTAACCAAAAACGGAGGGCAACCAAATAAACTAACCAAGCTTAATTTACTAAATTAAAACTTACCTTATTGTCTGCGTTTGAATTTCCTCCAACGAAAACTTCAAACTGTCCAGGCTCAGCAACAAATTGCAAATCAGAATTGTAAAATTTCAAATCTTCAGCGCTAATTTCGAATGTCACTGTTTGTTTTTCACCTTTTTTAAGGGCTATTTTTTGGAACCCTTTAAGTTCTCTAACCGGTCTTGTTACAGAACCAACTACGTCTCTTATGTACATTTGTACGGTTTCTTTTCCGTCGAAATTTCCAGTGTTTGCAACCTCAATGCTTACGGTTACTTTACCATTGGAATTCATTTTATCCGATGAGATTTTCAAGTTTGAATAATCAAAATTGGTATAACTCAATCCGTAACCAAAAGGAAATAATGGTTCGTTTCTTTCGTCCAGATAATTAGATCTGAATTTCTCAAATTTTCCTTCTGTGTTAACAAGAGGTCTTCCCGTGCTTTTATGGGCATAATAAATTGGTAATTGGCCAACACTCCTTGGAAATGTAGTCGTTAATTTTCCTGAAGGATTTACATCTCCAAACAAAACATCGGCAATGGAGTATCCAGCTTCGCTACCAGCAAACCAAACGTTCAAAATTGCAGGAACGGTTGCATTTTCATCATTTAAAATTAATGGACGACCATCAAAAACAACTAAAACTATCGGTTTTCCAGTTTTTAATAATGCATTCAATAAATCTTTTTGCGCTTGTGGAATTTCCAGTTTCGTACGACTACTACTCTCTCCGCTCATTTCGGCAGATTCTCCTAGTGCAGCTATAATAACATCTGCTTGATTGGCTACTTTTACAGCTTCTGCAATCATTTCATCTTTTGATCGACTATCTCTGTTCAAGGTTTTACCAAACATAGTGGCATTGGTTTCAAAAGTTTCATCATAATCAAGATTACTGCCTTTGGCGTAAAGAACATTAGTCGATTTACCCGCTACTTCCTTGATTCCAGCCAATAATGAAATACATTTTTCTCCATTTGTAGCCACACTCCAAGTTCCAGACATATTGTTTTTGGCATCCGCCAATGGTCCGATAAGTGCAATTGTTCCCGATTTTTTCAAAGGCAGCAACTGATTTTTATTTTTTAGTAAAACCAATGATTGAGCTGCCGTTTTTCTAGCCTCATCTCTACTACTTGCAGTAAAAATTTCAGTTTTGGCTCTTTTATCATCACAATATTTATAAGGATCTTGAAACAATCCTAAATCGTATTTGGCATTCAAAATAAGTGTTACCGCATTGTTGATTTGTTCAATAGTAACTTTCTTTTCATCCAATGATTTTTTCAAAGTGGTCAAAAATCCTTCACCAACCATATCCATTTCAACTCCGGCATTTAAAGCCAAAGCAGATACTTCTTGTAAATCACCCATTCCGTGAGCAATCATTTCAGGAATTCCTGTAAAATCAGTAACCACAAAACCTTTAAAACCCCATTGTTTTCTCAAAACATCTGTCATCAACCATTTATTTCCAGTGGCAGGAACTCCGTCAATTTCATTGAAAGATGCCATAACCGAACCTGCACCAGCATCAACAGCTGCTTTGTAAGGCGGAAAATAGTCATTGTACATTCTGATATGGCTCATATCAACTGTATTGTAATCACGACCTGCTTCTGGTGCTCCATATAGGGCAAAATGTTTAACACATGCTAAAATGGAATTGTTTTTGGAAAGATCGTGTTGTTGATATCCGTCTACCATAGCTTTGGCAATTTGGCTTCCTAAAAATGGATCTTCACCAGAACCTTCGGAAATTCTTCCCCAACGTGGGTCACGAGAAATATCTACCATAGGAGAAAAAGTCCAATTAATTCCATCCGCACTAGCTTCCTGTGCAGCGATTTGAGCACTTCTTTCGATCAATTTCATATCCCAAGTACATGAAAGTCCAAGAGGAATAGGAAAGGTCGTCTCGTATCCGTGAATTACGTCCATTCCAAAAATCAAAGGAATTTTCAAGCGGCTTTTTTCAACTGCAATTCGCTGTACTTCTTTTATTTTCTGAACTGATTTTATATTAAATAATCCACCGACCTTGCCTTCTTCGATTTTCTTTGCAACATCAGAGCTATTGGCTTGACCGGTGGTTATATCGCCCGAAGTTGGTAAATTCAATTGACCCAACTTTTCGTCCAAAGTCATTTTTGATAACAACTCGGCTACAAATTCGGCTTTAGGTTTAATTACAACGGCTTTTTTATTTTCTTTCTTTTGGCTATAGCCCAAAAAAACGGAGCCTAAGAGTATTACAATTAATGTCTTTTTCATTTTTTATCTGTTTTTATTTGTTTCAACATCCAAGCATACGTTTCTGGATTGTCATAAACTTGAGTCCAACAATCATGACCCGCATCATTAAAAAGAGTCAACTCAACATCTTTATTACATTTTTTCAGTTCTTTATATATCGTAATATCATTATCTACAGGAACTACATCATCGAGCAAACCATGAAAAATTCTAGTTGGTATTGCTTCCATTTTGCAAATTTCTTCCAATTGAATTATATCAACAAAACCCGAAACTGGCATAACTGCTGCAAACATTTCAGGATGTTTTAAAGCAAGACTA
This sequence comes from Flavobacterium sp., assembly GCF_035760125.1. Taxonomy (GTDB): domain Bacteria; phylum Bacteroidota; class Bacteroidia; order Flavobacteriales; family Flavobacteriaceae; genus Flavobacterium. The sequence goes on along the minus strand of NZ_DASTTN010000303.1, from coordinate 4,329 downwards.
TAAGTTCCCCATCCTCCCGAACTCAATCCTGTAAGATAAATTCTGTTGATATCAATATTATTTTCTTTCTGAACTTTTAAAATCAACTCATATAAAATATCAGGATTCCATTGCTGTCCTTCCGGGCATTGTGGTGCAAGAACATAAAAATCTAGATTGTGGTTTTTCAAATATTTGAAAGGTCCATGAATTTTCACTTTCTCTACATCCGAACCATTTTCTCCAGAACCATGAAGAAAAATTAGCAACGGCTTTTTTTCTTTAGTATTTAACGGAATATGTAATGCGTAACCCAATTCCTGTTTTTGTACTACCTCTATTTTTACTTTAGAAACAATATCTTTTTGTGCAAAAGATAGTAGCGAAAGCAAAAAAACAGGTAAGATTAGATTATATTTCATCTACCACTCCGTATTAATATCCATATTTACCAGAATGAAAACCAAGATTCAGTAAACCTTGTTTTACCTCCGGCGCATTCATAAACAATTTCCATATCAAACCGGTACGATAATTTTCAATCATTGGCGCTATCGTTCCTTGATCAATTGCCAAATAACGTGGTGTCACCCAATTAAATTGAGGTGAAAAAGCATCATAAGGCCCAGCAATTCCAACGTAAGTACTTTTCTTTTCATCATACAAAAAATGTAAAAATTTCATACTTTCTTTTGGCGTATATGGAAAAGAAGACAATGCGGCTGTAGGAGTTATAACCCCTAAATCATTATCGGTGTCATGAGCGGAATAGCCCGTTGATCCGTCAGCATTTCTAGAATAGCTTGCTGTAAGACCCCAACATTTATCAGAATAACCATTCCATTTTTTTGGATTGTCGACACAATAGCTATATATGATTTTTGCCTGATTTTGAGTTAATTCCCAATAGTTTGCATACTTATCCGATAATTGAGAAGGATCTAATCCTAAGTAAGAATATTGAGCCCAAAACAAAGGCCCAGCATTTCCAGTAGCAGTATTGTATTTGAATACTAAAGGAATTCCATACTGTGTTTTTCCTGTTGCAATAGTCCCGTTTCGTGTCCACCCTTCGTGATATGCGGCCGCAGGAATCGGATGAGTTGTGGAAGCTGCTCCTAAAATGTAAGCAATCAAACACTCATTGTATCCTTCCAATTTGAATTTCATCTCCCATTGATAGGTAGGGGACCAATGCCAATACATCGCGTTTTCACCATTAGTGTACCAACTCCATTCCACACCTTTCCATAGATTATCCGCTTTGGTAGATAATGCTTTTTCTTGGGTGTTACCGTTTTTAAAATATTCTCTCACGGCAATCAATCCTTGGCATAAGAAAGCAGTTTCAACTATATCACCACCATCATCTTTATTCCCAAAAGAAATAGCATGTCCTGTGTTTCCATCCATCCAATGTGCCCATGCTCCGTGAAAACGATCGGCTTTTCCCAAAAAGTCCATTGCGGTAGTCATTCGAGTAACGGCTTCGGCTCTTGGAATAAAACCTCTTTCTACTCCAACAATCAAAGACATTAGTCCAAAACCTGAGCCTCCAGTGGTAACTTTATTGGATTCGAAACTAGGATCATTCGTATGATAACGCTCTCTGCCTAGTTTTGAATTGGGTTCGGCATAATCCCAGAAATACTTTATAGCATCTTTTTGAACCTGATTCAAGACTTCATCATCTGTCAAAGCTGTGACAGGAGGTTTTGGAGTTGTAGGCAATGGCGTACCTCCAGTATTCCCATCCGATGGATTTGATGATGAACATGAATTGAAAAAACTCAAAAAAAATATTAAGAATAGATGATTTTTCATTTTTGTAAATTTATTGACTAAAAAAATACACACCTGATTTTTGTATAGTCAGGTGTGTAAAATAAATCCTTATCTGCTATCTTTTATCTTTTTCTAATTTGTATAAAGCAGTAACTTCATTATCCTCAAGAGCAGAATCATAAATTCTAAATTCATCCATTAAACCTGTATAATGAAGCATCCAACTATCAGGGCTACCCCAAGGCAGTCCCAAATGTTGCTGATAACCTCCAATAATAAATTTTGAAACTTCAGAATTTGCCAATTCTCCATAAGCAACACCTCCTGTTAAAGGATCACTCGCGTATCTTTTCGAGATTGAAGCAGGTAAAGCTAATTTTTGACCGTCAACATAAAGACTGTATGTTGAACTCGTACCGTTGTAAGTCCAAACCACATGTTTCCATTCTCCATACATATTATTTAAAACATTTGCCCCTGAATGTTCAATAAATTGACCTGCCCAGGGAATACTAGGTGTAACATCTTTTTGAATATGGTTTTTCATCAGCATTGTTGTAGCTGGACCAGTACCTTCAATTAATGTGAAAATATTTCCCCAAAAATCCGTTTTCTTAGGTAACATAAATAATGATTGAGCTCCTCCAGTATGTGGATCTGTTTTTATCCACATTGAAACTGAAATACTCTTAACATTTATTACAGAATTTGACACGTTATTGTAAGCAATAAATGCTGTTGGTGATCCTTTATAAGCTTCACCTTTTATACCTGCTTCATAAGTTACATCGGTTGCTACTCCGTCTGTTATTCCGTTTTTTGAATCCGTAATGTTTCCATCAAAACTAAATTTAGAAACTAAATGGTCTGCAGCTACATCATCTGAGCTATCATATCCACCAATTGACTCATAAGGAATTGGGGCGTTAACTTTATCTATACTATCCTCGTTACAACTTGCAAAAAATTGCGCAACTATAATCGAAGCAAATAAGAAAACATATCTATATTTTTTCATCTTTACTGTTTTTTAAGAATTAATAACCCGGATTTTGTTGTGATAATCCGTCTGCTTGATTTATGAATAAAGCTGGAATAGGAAACAGTTCATTTTTCCCTTCGGTAAACACTTTTCCGTCTACCGCAAAAGCTGCTTTAGCTTGACCTGTACGAACTAAGTCAAAAAATCTATCGTGCTCAAAAGCCATCTCTACTCTTCTCTCTCTCCATATTGCAGTTCTAATATCTGTTTGAGAACTAAAAGTTGTATTTGCTAATCCGGCTCTGTTTCTTATTTCGTTTAACAGCGGAATTGCATCTGATGTTTGTCCTAATTCATTTAAAGCCTCAGCTTTCATCAATTTGACTTCAGCATATCTAAGATATTTGATATCAACATCCGTTTCCCATGCATCTGTATAAGCTGATGAATACGCTTTATAATTGTATCTTTCGTTTTCCACTGTATTTGGAACAACTCTTCCATCATATAAAGTAGATCCTCTAAAAATGATTGTAGCAGCTTTTCTAACGTCTCCAGGCTCATAAGCATTTACTAAACTTTCTGATGGTGTGTTGAAACCCCATCCCCAACCACCGGCACCACGAGCACCTTGTGTGTTAGAATAACCTTCAATTCCTTTAGCTGGTGCAGCTCCTTGCGCATAGATTTCAAAAATAGATTCAGAATCAAATTTTCCTGTTGCTTTAAACATAGAAGCATAATCACTAACAATTGAGTAACCTGTAACTTTATTAGCATTATCAATTACTTGCTGCCATTTCTTTTGGTATAAGCTGACTTTCGCCAATAAAGCATAAGCAGCACCTTTTGAAGCTCTTGATCTTTCATTTGTTGAATACACTGATTTATCTGGTAATGCTGCAATTGCATCATTCAAATCATTTTCGATAAAAGCATAAACCTCTGCAGACGTTTTACGAGTCAACTGCATGATTCTATCAGAATCAGAACCAGGAACCGGTAAATGATCTACAATTGGGACTCCACCGTAGCATTTTACCAAAGTGAAATACATAAAAGCTCTTAAAAATTTAGCTTCTCCCATTAATCTAGCTCTTAAATTTGGGTCAGCCTTATCTAATTGCGGAATAATATTTAATGCCTGATTGCATCTGTTAATTCCATCATAATTTGCAATAAAAGTACTTTCTGCAGATGGGTTTGAAGCATTATAAGTCAACGCATCTAATACATCCTTATCAGTACCTGTATCTCCAGGTGAAGAACCCTTATCGGCATCATCAGAGGTAATACTTGAAAGACCTATCCATCCGAATGAAGTCATATCCCAATTCAAGAATTTATTATAAATGGCAGTAACAAACTGAGCTGCACCTGCATCATTATTATATAATTCTGTATCTTTTGTAGAAATAGATTCTGTTTGATCTACATCTAAATAATCGTCTGCACATCCCGCAAAAAAGAACGTTGAAAGTACAAACGTTGCTATATATATCTTTTTCATTGTATTAAAATTTTAAATTAGCACCAATTACAAATGATCTTAAAGTTGGATAAGCATCAAGCTCGACACCTTG
>NZ_DASTTN010000302.1:0-2521 GCF_035760125.1 Flavobacterium sp. | reverse complement strand
AATCCAATCAGGAAGATAAAAGCGATACTTATATAATTTATTTTTTTCATTTTTAATGGAATAAAGACGCAGCAAATCCACTGCATATATTTAACTTAATTTGTTTATCAAAAACCTCCCGCAGTAATTAGTTTGGTTTTGCTTCCTCAGTTTTCAAACCTTGATTCCAAACTTTTATTTTATCTGAAGCTTTAATACCGCTTTTCACTTCTACATAAATTCCGTCGCTAACACCCAATGTTATGTCTTTTCTTTGAAACTTTTGTGGACTCGTTTGAATCTCAACATACGGTTTTTGTGTTTTTTTATCAAATTGAACTAATGCTTCTTTTATTGCCTGAACTTGGTCAGCTTTCTCTAATATAATTGAGGCATTCGCACTTAATCCTGCTCTGATAAAAGTATCGTCTCTATTTGTTAATGTCGCTTTAATTTCAAATTGGATAGCTCCATTTTCAGTTTTTCCTTTCGGTGCTATATCGGTCAAAACAGCAGTGAATTTTTTATTTTCAATGGCTCCAACAGTAATTTCAATAGGCATATTTAATTTTATTTTTCCTACTTCAGATTCATCCACTTTACCTACAAAAATCATTCTTCCGACATCAGCAACACTTGCAATAGTAGTTCCTTCATTAAAATTATTGCTTTCAATTACTTGGTTACCCACTTTTACCGGAACATCTAGTACCATTCCATTTACAGTAGAACGAATCAAAGTATTGGCATAATTTCCTAACCCAGAAGCCGTCCCAGTTTTTACGATATCAAATCCTTGTGTCGATGCATAATAATTTTGTTTAGCTTGATTGTAGGCCAATTGTGCAGCATCAAAATCATTTGCAGAAATCACTCCTTTATCAAACAAGGTTTTTTGTCTTTGATATAATTTTTCTTGGTTATCCAATTCAATTTTTGCAGTTTTTACTTGATTTTGTGAATTACTTAAATTAGAAACATTAGCAACAACTTTGATTTTGGCAATCATGTCTCCGGCCTTTACTGATTCTCCAGCTTTTATATATACGGCTTCTATGATTCCGGAAATATTTGGTTTAATCAATACTTCTTCATTAGGTACAATGTTTCCAGTAGCTAGGGTACTTTTCACTATTGTTTTTACTTCCACTTTATCGGTTTCAAAAACAATAGGAGATTCTTGGTTTTTTGCGTACAAATAATATAAAGCTCCAAAGAAAACTATTGCTATTAAAATCAATACGGTTATGGTTACTCCTTTTTTCATTTTATAAATTTTATTCGATTATTATTGTTTTTTGATTGTTTTATTCTGTTCGTAGTGCATCTACTGGTTTAACATTTATGGCAGTTTGTGCTGGAATAAATCCAGCTAATAATCCTGATCCCACTAAAATTAATAAGGCTAAAAAAACTACTGTTAAATCAACACTTGGATTAACAAACATCATCCCATCTGAAGGCATTGATGCCAAAATCATATTCAATATGGCCAGCAATCCTGTTGCTACCGCAATACCAAACATACCAGCTATTATCGTTAGAAAAATTGCTTCTAATAATATTTGGGACCGAATGGCGCCTGGTGTTGCTCCCAATGCCCTTCTGATTCCTATTTCATTGGTTCGTTCTTTTACAACAATTAGCATAATATTTGAAATCCCAATAATACCTGATAACAATACTAAAGTCCCAACAAAATACGCGATGAATGTAAGAACATTAAACAAGTCCTGTACTTTTTGAAATTGAGCAAACAAGTCAAAGTTACCGACAGCTCTTTCATCATCAGGGTGGATAGAATGCCTCTCTCGTATAAAAGCCAAAATTCCTGGGCGAAGTTCAGTAATAGATGCATCATCATTTGCGGTAAGTGCCATCCAGCCTACTTTATCCCCAAAATTGAAGGCTTGTTGAAAAGTGGTGAAAGGGATATAAATATTTTTTTGGTCTTCTTCTGCATTTCCTCCGTTATTACCTTTCTTTTTGTAAACTCCAACCACCATAAAATTGATGCCGTTTATTTTTATGTAAGTACCTATTACTGCTTCGGCATTGCCATACAATTCATGTATTACTCCATTACCTATTATAGCCACTTTGCGTTTTGCCAGTATATCCTGTTGATTAACAAAACGCCCCATAACAATATCCATTTGCTCTTGCTTGACCAATTCCGGATAATCACCGTTAATAGTATAAGCCCCTGTCTTTGTTCCCCTGACCACATTACTCAATCCATTAAAATCACCCAGTCGGTTACGTGGAGAAACATATAATAAATCAGGGAATTTTTGCTTCAAAGCATCAACATCGCTATTTTTAAAATTATAATCTCGAGTTTTAGGCAGTCCTTTGTAGGCCTTTGAGGTAGTTTGTGTCCACATAAACATCGTATTGGTAGCAATACCGTCAAATCCTTTTCTGATACCATTCTCCAATCCTTTAGAAGCTGCCAATAATATCACCAAGATGAATATACCCCAAAACACTCCAAAAGCGGTAAGCAGTGTTCGGAAGGTATTGGCGGTCAGCGCCTCTA
>NZ_DASTTN010000301.1:0-6213 GCF_035760125.1 Flavobacterium sp. | reverse complement strand
TTCTGGATATGTATTACCTACAACTTGTTCTTCAATAGCAGCCAATTCCACTAAGAATGTCCACATATTGATAAAGTCGTAAACATAAATAATCTTAGTGTTTTCCTCGTCTAATATATCAGATAATTGATAGTCACTCATGATTTTTTGCTCACCTGGAACATCTCCTGTATCAAACATAGAAATTTCATCTTCTTGATTCCAAGTTTCGTCACAGGTATAGAAAGAAGCTACTTCCATTCCGTCAAAACCAAATGAATTGAAAATCGCGTTGTGTAAATCTTCTAAAGTGTCTTCTGCAAGTATTGCTATGTCCCTAAAAATGTCTTCCTCGGCATCTAGAATGACTCTGAATTTATAAACCATAATCTTTGTTTTTATTGAAAGAGCAAATGTAAAGTTTAATTTTAGATTTCAGATTTATGAATCGGGTTTTGTTGAAAAGATTTTATTTGAATTGTAGTAGAATCAAAATCAAGCTGACTACTTTCCAGTCAATCGTTTTCTGAATTTATGATAGTGTTTGTGATAAGTGCTATGACTTGGATACGTTCGGCTCGCAGTCATATTGTTAAAAATTAAAGCTGTTAAAAGTAAAATCAATACACCAATTAGAACCGGCGAGAACACATACATATAACCTAATGCTTTTATTTTGTCGGAACCAATGACTGCTATCAGCGCGGTTGCTCCTCCCGGGGGATGCAGCGTTTTAGTAATTTGCATAAAAATGATAGAAAACGAAACAGCTAAGGGAGCTGCTATCCAAATAATATCGGGAACTAATTTATGAACGGTAACGCCTATTAGAGCAGAAATTAAATGTCCTCCAACCAAGTTTCTGGGCTGTGAAAACGGACTTTGAATAATGCCATAAACCAATACACTCGAGGCTCCAAAAGAACCAATTAAGTACACGGCATCATTTCCCTTAAAATGGATTGATTGTATGTAAGCCAGAATTCCAATTCCGACAAACGAGCCTAAAAATGACCAAAATTGTTCTTTATAATCAACTAAAGTTTCTTTGTAAAGTATATATCTTGTTTTGCGATAGGTTCGCTTTATTTTTTGGACAGGCATAAAATCTGTTATTTTGCTAAACTAGGTGAGTAAGTATAAACCGTAAATGGATAAATCATTTTTGCGGTGTATTTTGAAATCAGGCAGACTGCTAAAATAGGAATGAATAAAGTATAATCATTTGTCAATCCGCAAACTAGAAATATGGACGTAAAAGGTGCATGAATACTGGCACTTAGGACAGCTGCCATTCCTATAATCATAAAGTTGACTGGAATTACCTGTGTATTAAAAAAGGTGTTTAAAATAGAAGCCAGCAATAATCCTAAAAATGCACCAATAAAAAGACTCGGGGCAAATACACCACCATCACCACCAGATGCTAATGTTATGGAAGTTACAATCGGTTTTAAAATCAATATTCCAATAAAAGTCAGAGCCAAAGTTATCGTTAACGGAATTTCATTCGAGTTGCCAAAGATGACTTTTATCGAGTGATATCCTTCTCCGTATAATTGAGGAAAAATAAATAAGGAGATGCTCAAAACTACCGAACCTAATATGATTTTGTAATAATGTGTTTCTATTTTTGAAAATTGGGATTTAAAAAACAACACACATCTCGTGAGATAAACAGAATTTAATCCTGCCAAAATTCCTAAAAGGACGAAATAAGGAATTGCTTTTAGGTGCCAAGTTGTAATAGAAACCGTAAATAATGGTTCTTCATTTAATATTGAAAGCAATCCGAAAGCAATGGAAACAGCAATTACATTCGATATAACAAAAGCGCGGGTTACTTTTCTGGAGATAACTTCTAATGCAAATAAAATGCCAGCAATAGGGCTGCTGAATAAAGCAGTAATTCCGGCTGCAACTCCAGCACAGATTAATTCTGTTTTATACTGGCGAAATACATTTTCTTTTTGTTGGGCAACAGAACCGATAGTGGCTGAAGCAACTACAGTTGATACTTCAATTCCAGTTGAACCACCAAAAATAACAGTTAATAAACCATTTATAAAGTGGGATGGAATTTTATAAGTTGGTAAATTTTTTGATTTTGACTCAGTGCTTTCAAAAACTTCCTTAATGCCTTTGTTTTCTTTTTTTCTAAATAGATATTGTCTTAAAAAATAAATTACTGAAAGTCCAAAAACGGGGAAAAGGATATAAAAAAGCGGATTTATGGTAACCTGATGAAAGAAGATTTCTTCGTAATACTCCGTAATTTTCTTGAGTGATAGCCCTAAAAATGCTGAAAGAAAGCCTATTAAAATGGAAACGATAACTAATTTTCGGAACTTAATGAGTTGATGATTTTTTTTGATTTGCGCCGTTTTATTCATCAGAAGTAATTTTTTTTTGCATCGCAATTTTTATGCGAATCGCAAATTTAGACAATCAAATCGGTTTCCGAAGAACAAAAACTGTTATTTAAAATGTTAAAATTGCCGAATTAGGAATTTATCGTTCGTAAAATTCAATAGGAAGTTGGTCAGGATCTGCGATAAAAGTAAATCTTTTGTGGGTCATTTCGTCAATACGGATAGGTTCTGATTCAATGTTTTTGGAGTTCAGGAAAGCAACTGTTTCATTCAGATTTGTAACTTCAAAAGCCAAATGCCTTAAACCTGTGGATTCGGGTCTTGAAGGACGTTTTGGCGGATTGGGAAACGAAAATAATTCGATGATGTAGTCACCGTTGAGAGCCAAATCAAGTTTGTATGACTCACGCTCTTCACGATAGATTTCCTGAATGACGGTCAATCCTAAAATGTCAATATAAAAATGTTTGGATTTTGAGTAATCCGAGCAAATTATGGCAATGTGGTGTACTTTGTTTATGTTTATCATTGTAAATAAGTCATGTTCGGCAAATTGGCTTCTGGGTTTTGTTCCAATGCTTTGGTGTGCAATTTGTCAATTAATTTTTTTGTGTTCTCGATAGAATTGATTCTGAAAAGAAACAGTACTTCATTTTCATCATCTACATTTTGCCAAATATGCTCCAGATACATTTCTTCGGAAGCATGAAAAGCTCTGTCATTTTCTAAAACTCCTTTTATGGTTTCAAAAGGAACATTTCTGAGTGTTGCTAAAAGATGTGGCATTTTTTTAGTTTTTTAGAATTATTGAAAACTTTTATATGTGAGTTCGATTATTTATTTTTGGAGTAAAGGTACTTCTTGAAATCTTTATTTTTCACAAAGTTCTTTCAACTTATCGAGTGCTTTTGGGTAGGTCTGGTTCATATAATCTAAAAAATCTTCAAAGGTATCTAAATCAACAGTAATAGTTGTAGTTCCATTGTTTTCTTCGAAGGTATAGTTTTCAAATCCGTTTGCCCATTTTTCCACTTCTGGTCCTGCTGTAATTTCCTTGTTAGCTTTCAAAAGACCATAATGTTGAATCGAAACAAATCGGTTGGGAATGTTTTCAGCTATCCTGGAAACCATACCTCCCTTTTCTCCTTTCTCATCTACTCCAATAAATAGAATTTTATTTCCCTTGTCCCAACCTCCTTCATAGGTCGATGTCGGGTTAAACAAAGAAGTCCATTGCTCATAAGTTGATTTACTGTTGATGCCGAGCATGAAATCATAAATCTTGGTCACAGGTGCGCTGATGCTTACTTTGAATTGTAACTTTTTCATGATATTAATATTTGTTTAAATTAATTTTTATAGTTGTTGTTTTTCGTCATACTTAGCAGTCCTTTAACATAGCCTATAATTCATTTACTAGGTCTGATAAAATTACTTCAACCTACCCGAATTTGGTTAGCTTGGTCTGAAAAATTTCTAGTTGTACCTTTTTTTAAATATAGAAAGTAATAGTTACAAACTTACAAATCGTGAATTTTGTTTATTTTGACCATTTTTATGCTCCGCCTAGCAAAATAGTGTATTCGAAGAAAAAATAATGCCTGATACGAGCTTCCGTCTCCGTCAAACGAGCTTCGGAATGCCTCACGCAAGCTTCGGACTAGCAATTAAAGTCTTCGGATGGTTTGTTCAATAATTTGTTATTCTTTTTGGATATCCATAAAAGTTTTTGTTCGGTACTAATCAAACTTCCTTTTGAATAAAAAACTAGAATTATTTTTTTGTAATTTTTTCGTGAATCTTCAAGGTTTCCTGTAATGCCGCAGTACCGTACCAAGGAGTCAATTCGACTTCAAAAATATTTGCTTTTACGGCGGGATCGGTGGCAACAAGTGCCTGTGCTTCTTCTATTGTGGCAACATTAAAGATGTAAATTCCCCGATAGTTTCTGTCATTTTTCATGAAAGGTCCGGCCAAAACCAGTTTACCTTCTTTAGCGAGTTTGGTGATGTTGTCCATGTGTCCCTTGAACAGGTTGTTTTTTTCTTCGGCTGTGGCCGTGGTGTTGCTACCTGTTTTCAAAATGCAAAATACATACTGCTTCATCCCACGTTCGTCTGCATTTAAGGATTTAGCGAGTTTTTCATCATATTTGGATTCGGTTTCCTGTGAAAACCCAATTGCTGCAATGCAAAAAAATGCAATTAAAAGGATACTATTTTTCATTTAAATGTCTTTTTTAAGAATGTTTGAGTAACTTTTTGAGAATAACAATTTGCCCTAAATGATAAACATCATGCTGGATTATTCCGTGAATATGCTCGTAATAGGTGTGATTATTGTTAACGTATACTTTTTCGAAATCATTGTCGTCAAAGTTCTCAAAAAAAGCATTCCACAATTCCTGAGATTTTGCCAGATTTTGGAGTGATTGATGCCAAGCCACTTCAGATGGGTCTAATATAGGTACAAAATAATTATGGTCGGGAGTTGTGATTGTTTCTCCTTGAACACGCCTCAAAATATTCCTTCTCCATTGTATGAGATGATTGACAATTTCCCAGATCGTGTTCAAATCAGGATTGATTTTCCTGTAGGCCTGTGCTGCAGTTATATCTTTTAAAGTGTCTGCCAAAGTGACCTCAAGCCACGGATTACCATTGTAAATGGACTGATATAGATTTGAAATTCTCTTACTTTCTGACATATCAATGATTTTTTGCAATTACTAGCTAAGATACAAATAAGTAATTGACGATTCATCCCTAATTTTCCGCAATTGGGTCAGAACAATTTCAATTCCTTTTTTTTCTGAATGACATTTGTCTCATCAAAATCATCAAAACCGTCATCATGAAAACCATTTTATTCGCATTCGTTTCTTTATTTAGTTTTACACTCTTTTCGCAAACCACTATTTCGGGTAAAATTGTTAATGAAAAAGGAGTTCCAATCGCAGGTGCCAATGTTTATATTGAAGGCAGTTATGATGGCGCTTCCACTTCTGAAAATGGTGATTTTGCATTTGCCACCACCGCCACCGGAAATCAAAATTTGGTTGCAAGCTCTTTGATTTACGAAACTGCGAATACAGTCATTGATGTAGCCCATTTTAAAAATCAAACAATTAAACTTAGGGATAATGTCAACACTCTCGATGCAGTTATAATCACAGCAGGTTCATTGGATTCAGGAAGTAAAGCTCGGGTATCGGTGTTGAAACCTTTGGATATCGTGACTACGGCAGGTTCTGTTGGAAATATTGTGGCTGCCCTGCAATCCTTGCCAGGAACGCAAACGGTAGGCGAGGACGGAAGATTGTTCGTTCGCGGAGGCGAAGCCAATGAAACTCAAACTTACGTTGACGGGATGCGAGTGCCACAGCATTATGGAGCAACACCTAATAATTTGCCAACCCGCAGCCGATTTTCTCCATTCCTTTTCAGCGGTATTTCCTTTTCTACTGGTGGATATTCTGCGGAATATGGCGATGCTTTGTCGAGTGTTTTGCTTTTGAATACAATAGACGAACCGGATCAAAGTAAAACGGAAATCTCAGTAATGACTGTAGGTGTAGGTCTGGGAAATACTCAAAAATGGAAAAAGAGTTCTTTTAGCATCAATACTTCCTATATCAATTTAACGCCTTATCAGGCACTCGTTCCCCAGGATGTGGAATGGAAAAGTGCTCCACAGGCTTTGTCTGGGGAAATGGTGTACAGATACAATTTTGAAAGAGGAATTTTTAAGATGTATGCTGCTTTTGATGCTTCCAAATACATAATTAAACAGGAGAATATCAATTCGGTTGACAAAATTACGGTCGATTCCAAAAACGATAATTTCTATCTTAATTCTTCTT
>NZ_DASTTN010000300.1:0-7490 GCF_035760125.1 Flavobacterium sp. | reverse complement strand
ATAGTCAAGATAAATCGAATGGATTAAGCATTAGTGGAAATCTAAAAGTTCTTTTTGGGGTTGAGAATATAATACCCGAGGACTTAATTATAGAACTAAATCCTAATCATTATTTTTCAAAAATTGATAGTTTAGGAAACTATAAATTTGAAAATTTAGAAAGTGGAATTTATAAAATACAAATTAATGACTTCAACATAAAACCCGAACAATTTAAAGTTGAACTAAAAAAAGAATCTATTACCAATTTCAATATAGTTGTTTTTGCAGATTGTGAAGTAAATAAAGAAATTGCTGAAATAGATATTAAGAACGATAAATCCAAACTACTTTTAATTGGAAGCATTGCTCCTGTTGTTTACAATAATCAAGATAAATTTGAAAAAAAATACAATATTAAATATTATGCTTTTGGCTGTACTCCACCAAATGAAGAATGCGTAATTCAATATAACAAAACTATTTTTGCAGATTTAGACAAAAAATATGGTAAAAAATGGCGAAAAGAAGTTAGAAAAGATGTAATTGGATTGAAATAATGCCAGCACATAACAGCTACTACAACGGATTTGGGCAATTGGTTTGATTGGGCAATTGGTTTGTATTTGTGAGAATTTGGTTAATCCGAAAATAGGGCTTAATTTAGTCCCAAACCCGCTGTAGTACCAGAACGTTAGTGGCTATTTTACCCAAAAAAACCTTATAATAATAATGAGACAAATCTACGGTAAACTTACAAATGAATTAATTGAACATACAACACCCAAAACTGTAGGTATTGACGATGCATTTCCTATTAACACTTTTAGAGAATTGGTTGAGCAAATTGCTAAACTTTCATTTTTAAATAAAGATTATTTACTGTTTTTTAGAGGTCAGAAAAACGATTACAGAAATAAGATTAAAAATTCAACATTTTATCCAACAATTTATCGTGGAGATTATTTAACACAACAAGAAGTAGATTATCGTTTTGAAAAACTAAATAGTGCTAGCAAATTTTTAGTTGAACTATTCAAAGAACATAAAATAGAGGGACATTCTGAACTTCGTAGAAAAAGATTAATACAATGGAGTATTTTGCAACATTATGAAGTTACTGACACACCTTTGTTAGATGTTACACAGTCGCTAAGAGTTGCTTGTTCTTTTGCGCAACTTTACAATGACCAAAAAACTGCTTATATTTATGTATTCGGACTTCCATACTTTACAAATCGTATTTCAGTTAATTCTGAACACGATTTAATTAATATTAGACTTTTAAGCATTTCTCCTCCACAAGCTTTAAGACCATATTTCCAAGAAGGCTACTTAGTTGGAACTGATGATATTACCAACGAATATGAAAGCAAAAGCGAAATGGATTTAAACAGGCGATTAATAGCTAAATTTGAAATCCCTAACAATGAAAAATTTTGGGGCAAAGAATTTGATAAAATTCCAGAAACTGCATTATATCCCAAAAACGATGAAATAGAAATCATTTGTAAAGAAATTGGAGAAGAATTGACTACAGAAATTGCACCTACAAGTCTTGGTCAATTCTTAAAACTTTGGACAGAATTTGAACAAATGATTTTAGCAGATGCTAGAAAATACATAAGAGAAGTTCATAATACAAGAGATGCTTTGTATGTTCTTATGAAATATCGAGAAGAAAAAATCGGTTTACTAAAAGAATTCGATCACTTAAGGCAATTTAGAAATAAACTTGTACATAATCCGACTAGTCTATCAAATGAAATAGTAAGGAAAAACACTGATATATTAAGAGAACTTAAACGTAACTACTAATGGGCTTAAAAAAAATATTTAAAAGCTTTTTTGCCTTTGCTTATACTAAAGAAGAAAGTATAATGGAGCAAATGACAGAAGATGAATATATTGAAATATTCATAAAAGGACGCAAAAAAGAAGATATTGAAAATACATATAAAAAAGCTTGGGAAGCAAAAAATTTTGAAATTGAACACTATTGGAAAAGAGCAAATTATTTTTGGGCATTTCAAGTAGCCTCTTTTGCAGGCTATTTCACATTTATAAGTTCAAAAGGATATGAAAATAACAAACCAGTTTTATACTTTATCGTTTGTATTGGGCTAATCACATGCTTGGCTTGGACATTTATAAACAGTGGAAGTAAAACTTGGCAAAGACATTGGGAAATCCACGTAGATATGCTTGAAAATGAAATTACAGGACCTTTATACAAAATTGTAACTTCTCCAAAAACATACTCAGTTTCAAAAATTAATGAAATCGTCAGCAGATTTATTGTTACAATTTGGTTCATATTAGGAATTAAATACTTTCAAGATAATCTTACTTTTAAATTTACAACTTGGGAAAATATAAACATCCAAGTTTTGTTTAGCAGTTTGTCAGTATTATATTTTATTTCTGCAATGACATTAGGTTATGGTAGAGGAAGATTTGGAGAAAGAAAAGTGAAATTTTATAAACGTAAATTTAAAACTGAATAAAAAAAACAGCCACTAACAGCCACTACAACGGATTTGGGCATTTGGCTTAATGGGAAAATGGTTTTGTATTTGAATGAATTTGGCAAATCCGAAGAATGGGCTTAATTTAGTCCCAAACCCGCTGTAGTGCCAAGACGTTAGCAGAAAGATGTGGAAACTTAACATATATTCTAGAACATAAAATTTAACTATGAAAATATATTTTTTGATTACTTTTTTTATACTATTTGCTAGTTGCCAACAATTTAAAAGTGAAGAAGACTTAAATTATTTTCAGTTTGAAGGCATAAAGATAAAGGAGTTAACAAATTTCAACAAAAGTTATGTTTCTAAAGGCAGTTATAAAAGAGGAAATGATACAGTTATTTCAATGTTTGAAATCGAATCAAAATATTCATTATTGGTAATTAAATTAAAAAATGTTTCTAAAGATTATACATTAAATTATCATTCAAATGTTGTTTCTTCTTCTCCAGGCTTTTTTTCGGTTATTGTCGCTTCTGAAGTGTATGATGTAACTTTATCTCCATCCATTTTCAAAAACGATTTTAAAATCAATAATATAGATTTTACATCCGAAAATCAAATAAGTAGTGAAATTAACAATGATACGATCAAAAGTTTTAGCTTAAATTTTAATGAATTTAAATTAAAAATTAATGATCAAGATGATAAAATAGTAACAACTGATAGAATTGAATATTATGGCCTGGAAAATTTAAGCGCAAACTTTTTGTTTTATAAAATAGACGATGAAATTTATCTATTTATTATGACGCCTAATAAAGGAAAAGGCACTCTAGAAAATGATACATTATATAATTATTTATTTCCTATCACGTAAAAAAAACATCAATTCTAGAGTTAAATGCAATGACTTGAAAAAATTGTCTGCTATGTTTAAAACAAATAAATACACAACAAATAAATCCTACTGCTAACAGCTACTACAACGGATTTGGGCAATCGGCTTAATTGAAAGTTGGTTTTGTATTTGGGATGACTTGGCAAATCCGAAAATAAGGCTTAATTTAATCCCAAACCCGCTGTAGTACCAGAACGTTAGCAGTAATTTTTAGAATCCACCCGCTTAAGAATAAAATGAACGAAATATATATAGCTTAAAAATGATTTGCCTATATTTCCACCACAAACCAATATTGTAATCCGAGAAAATGAAAATTATTACAGTCGATACTCCTCTTCATCAACGTAGAACAGTATTTATAGCAGATGTTTCAACATTAGCAAAATATGACAATACGAAAAAAATAAAATTTACAACGCCTTATAAAATTTTAAAAATACCATTGGATTTTACAGCGCTTGTTATGCCAATCGCTATTTCTGTTGTCGATGTTGGAATAGATTTGTTAGAAAAACTTCGATTAAAAAAATTTGAAAACATCGCGAAAGGTGAAATCGATTATTGTGCTGAAAATTTTAATTTTCCGGCTCAACATCCGGCAAATGGCGTAATGTACGCTTGCCCAGATTACCAATCAGATTTCTACATACCCATAGCAAATTTTCACGACTATACTTTTCAATTAAAAATGAGTGCTTTTGTTGAAATGTGTGCGTCACTTGGTGCAAAAAAATGCTCCGTAATTTATGCTGAAGAAAATGGAAAGGAAATATCCTTAAATGTAAAAGGTAATGGTCCGACTACATCAGGAGATGTCAGTTTTGAAAACAAAACAAAATACAAATACACAAACGAAACTTCATTTAACTCTGAATATGATTTTCCCAAACCTAAGGAAATTAATGAATTCGTATCTAAGTGGGTAAAGACGGAACCTTCTTGGAGTACAATTCAAAGAATTAGGATAAATAACGGTATAACTAAATCCCGCGTAGAAATCAATTACTCCGATGAAATGGGAATCGATACGCAATTTTCAACTAAATTGACTAAGATGGGCGTTAATATCGGAGGCACATTTAATCAAATAAAAAAGAGAAAATATGTTTATGAAGTGGAATTTTGGGAAATCGATTAAAACTACTGCTAACACACGCTACAAGCAATTTGGGTATTTGGCTTAATTTGAAATTGGTTTGTATTTGGAAGATTTGGCAAATCCGAAGAATGGGCTTAATTTAGTCCCAAACCCGCTGTAGTGCCAGAACGTTAGTGGCAATATTCACGACATTTCGATTAAAAAAGATAGTAAGCTATGGAAGAAATAACTTTGGAAAAATCTCTCGATTTCTATCTAGAAACATTAGATCATTTAGATGAAAAATATCTTTCAAGTTCTGATGAAGATCTAAAAAAAATAATTTTGGAAGAACTTGATGCAGATGCTCACACGTTTTTGCATCACGTTACGGTTAACCGCTTAACCGAAAACAATATTATCCCAAAAAGTGTTGAAAAAGATAGCTTAGAATTAAGGGAACTAATTAGAAAACTAATAGATACTAAATATAAAATAGATGAAATCCGTTTTGATAAAAATTGGATTGAAGCCCGTGAAATTGCGAAAAAAATACTAATCGAAATTGAATCAAAACGTAAACGAAACCAATAAAAAATACTGCCACTAACAGCTACTACAACGGATTTAGGCAATAGGCTTAATGGAAAGTTGGTTTTGTATTTGTGATGATTTGGCAAATCCGAAGAATGGGCTTAATTTAGTCCCAAACCCGCTGTAGTACCGGAACGTTAGTGGCAATGTTACCGCTGAAAAGAAAAAAAACGTTTTAATGACATCAAAACTTAATATAACAGAATTTAGAGATAGATTAAAAGACAATACGAAAATTGGCTCCCCTCAATTACAAGTAAAACTTGGAATATTTTCGGTGTTTTTTTTGAATTCAAAATACTTTTTTGGAAATTTTGACGACTCAAGTTTTCGGCTTATAAAAAACTACAATTTCACTTCATCTTTTTACATACTAAAAGGGAACTATAAAAATATTAACAACAAACTAAAACTAAATTATATTGTTGAACCTTTAAGTAAAATTGGAATTATTTGGATGAAATTTTTTCCGTTTATTGCACTAATTGGCTTTAATTGTTTTTTCTTTTTTAATTTTAAAAATATACCGAAAGAAGTTTATATTCTGTTTAATTTATTCATTTTTTATATTATTCTTCACTCAAGATGGCGGTTAAAAACAGAAAAGAAAAAATTGGAACAAAAATTTATTGAACTGTTTGAACTAACTGAATAATAAAAAAACACTGCCACTAACAGCTACTACAGCGGATTTGGGCAATTGGCTTAATGGACAGTTGGTTTTGTATCTGGGATGATTTGGCAAATCCGAAGAATGGTCTTAATTTAGTCCCAAACCCGCTGTAGTACCCGAACGTTATGCGACATTTAAAGAAACCCTGAACTAAATGAAAATATTTCCTGAAAGTGACTATTCAATCGAATTAAATAATGATAGTATGTCCGCTATTTCAGAGCTAAAAAAACGGACTTTATCAAAAGAACAATTCGTAGCAAACTGGAATAATCAAACATTTATAGGCGAAATCAAAGAGAATGAATTTGAATTAAAGCTATCTAAAAAGTTATTAGGAGAGTTTTGTGTCGTAAATGGAAAATTGGACAATAGAAATGGAAGATTGAAAATTAGGACTGGCAAAATGTTAAAAATCATTTTTGTGTTAATAGTCTTATCTAGTCTTTCTGGAATAATTCTCGCAATCACGCAAAATAAATTGGAATTGATACTTAAAACCATTATGTCAATTCTCATAATGAGATTTCTTTTTCTGGAATTAGGATTTAGAATTGCTTCAAAGTGCGTACTAAATAAATTGACAGAAATTATCGGAATTAAAAAATAAACGTCGCATAACAGCTACTACAACGGATTTGGGCAAATGGCTTAATGGAAAGTTGGTTTTGTATTTGGGATGATTTGCTTCGCCTGTTCGCTATCGCTCGGGGGGCAAATCCGAAGAATGGGCTTAATTTAGTCCCAAACCCGCTGTAGTGCCAGAACGTTGTGAGCAATTGAATCAAAAGCAGAACTAAAAATGAAAAAATATTTAATATTCCTCACTTTTTTGTTTATACAAAATGTGAAGTCTCAAAATGCCGAACAATCAAACCCTATTCATCAAAAAGTTTATGAATATGAAGATATTCAAGTAAAACCAAAATTTCCTGGCGGTATGGAAAAATTTTACAAATTTATAGAAGCAAATTACAAAAAACCTGATGAAGCCAAAGACGTAAGTGGTCCAGTTTCTGTAATTTTCATCGTCGATATTAACGGTTTTATAACTTATATTGAACTCAGAAAAGATATTGGATACAAAACAGGAAAAGAACTTATTAGAACTATAAATAACTCCCCAAGATGGTTACCAGGCGAACAAGACGGATATCATGTCAAAACTAAAATAAAATTTACTTTCAACGTAAAATAATAAAAGAGCCTCAATAATCTCAACTGCTCACAACAGCTACTACAACGGATTTGGGCAATTGGCTTAATGGAAAGATGGTGTTGTATTTGGGATGATTTGTGAAATCCGAAAATAGGGCTTAATTTAGTCCCAAACCCGCTGTAGTACCAGAACGTTATGCGTCATAATGACAAAAATCGTGTGAAAAACGAATGAAAAAAAATAATAAAGCAACTTTTTCGTGGATATTTATGGTATTATTCTATTTGGGATATACATATTTCATTTTTGCTAAACCCAACATAATTGAAAGTAAAGACTTAATTGAAATTAAAGCGGAACTAGCTGAACTGCCAATTTATTACGAATCTACAGGAGACAATGTTCCTTCGCTAGATTTTAAAATTGTGGGTACACCAACTAATTTTACGATAAAATCTTGTGGTTTGCAAAACGCAAACTTGAGTCAATTTGAGAATATGAAATTTAGAGATTCAATATCATTTCTAACAAATAAGGAATCAACTCTATATGAAAAAATAGTAAATGAAAAAGAAGCGTTTTCTTTTGTTTTTCGAGAAAATAACTCTGAATTATTAAAACTAAGTGATTAT
>NZ_DASTTN010000299.1:0-3465 GCF_035760125.1 Flavobacterium sp. | reverse complement strand
AGATGCGATTCTAACTTCAGTAGGAATCCTTACAACCGGATTTGACGAACCAACCGTTGAAACCATTATATTGAACAGAGCCACAAAATCGTTGACATTATATTTCCAAATGATTGGTCGTGGTTCTCGAAAACTACCAGGAAAAGACGAATTTTCAGTAATCGATTTAGGTAATAATGCGGCTCGTTTCGGACTATGGAGCGATCCTGTAAACTGGCAGCACATCTTTAAATCTCCTGAGTTTTACTTAGAAAATTTAAGGGATGACAGCGAAATCGAATTGCATTTCAAATATGCTATGCCACCAGAATTGCGTGCCAAGTTCAGCAAAACTGTCGATGTTACTTTTGATGTGGATGAAGAACACAAACTGGCAATCGCACAAAATTTAAGATCCAAAGTGGTTTTAGAAAAATCAATTGACCAACACGCTGCCATGTGTGTGGACAATACCGAAGAATTACAGGAAGCCAAAGCTCTTTCAAAAGAATTGGAAGCCGATATCGAATATCGCGTAAAACGTTTTTCAAAATGCCTTTCCCAATGCAGTAAAAACTACAGAGAATGGCTAATGGACGATTATAAATTAAAAATGACCTTATTAATCGGTAAAAAATACCGTGAGAAAGTCATGAACGAACTCGATTAATAAACAATCAAATTTCAAGGTAGAGACGCAATGCAAAGCGTCTCTATTTTGATTTATATAAATAATTTTTAGGAGCTATTTCCCGCTATCCGTTGCAATCTTTTCTTTTTTAAAGAAAAAAAGAAAAGGATTTTCACTTCTATCGGGGCTAAAACAACATTCTGCTATTCAAAAGCATTTTACAATTAAAAAACAAAAAGCATGTCAACACAATTCTCAGATTTAGGAGTTTCAAAAGGTACACTAAAAGCGATTACCGAAATGGGAATTGTAACCCCAACCGAAATTCAGCAAAAAACCATTCCGCTGTTGTTATCAAACAGTACCGATATCGTGGGACTTGCCAAAACAGGAACGGGAAAAACCGCTGCTTTTGGATTGCCATTATTGCAATTGATAGACACCAACATTTCTGCTGTACAAGCCGTAATACTTGTGCCTACAAGAGAATTGGGACAACAAATTTTCAATAATTTAGAGAGTTACGCTAAGTATCTTCCTGAAGTTTCAATCGCAGCCGTTTGTGGCGGAATCCCAATCAAACCACAAATCGAACGATTAAAAACACCAACACATATTGTCGTGGCAACGCCGGGTCGTTTGATCGATTTGTTGCAACGCAAAGCCATCAGCCTAAAAGACACCAAATTTCTCGTTCTCGACGAAGCCGATGAAATGGTATCCATTCTTAAGGAAGCTTTGGACGAAATCATAACCGAATTACCCAAAACATACAGAACTTTTTTGTTTTCGGCGACTATGCCTGGAACAATAAAGCAGTTAATCCAGAATTACCTAAACAAAAACGTAGTGACGGTAAGCGCCAGTATGGAAACTGTCGGTAATCAAGGAATTGATCACAACTATATTGTGGTAGATCCTATAGAAAAACTGGATGTTTTAATGCATTTCCTGAATTCCAAAGATGGGGAACGCGGTATTATCTTCTGCAAAACCAAAGCTGCTGTCAATAAATTAGCTAAAAACTTAGCCATCAACAGATTTTCATCGGGAGCATTACACGGAAGTTTGTCACAGGGAATCCGTGACCGAATCATGGAACAATTTCGCGAGGGACACATCAATATTTTGGTGGCAACCGATTTGGCCGCCAGGGGAATTGACGTAAAAGAAATCTCTTATGTGGTCAATTACCATTTGCCGGATGTTTATGAAGTCTATGTTCACCGTAGCGGAAGAACGGCTAGGGCAGGAGCCAAAGGACTTTCTTTAACCGTTTTGCAACCCGAAGAAGTGGCTGAAATTGCTGATTTCGAAAAAGAATTAGGAATCCAGTTTACTAAATATAAAAAACCGTCTGTTGCGAGTATTGAAGAAAACAACACGCTTTTATGGGCGAAGCAAATCTTCAAAACCAAACCCAATCACGACGTGGATGCCGAATTAAAAACAAAAATAAAAACCATTTTTCATCATCTTACCAAAGACGAATTGATTGAAAAATTATTGGCCAATTATTTGTTGCAAAACAAAACAGAAATAGCCGAAAAGCCTGTTAAAAAACTAAAAAAAAACTAATTATTTATAAGTTTTTTAATAATCCAATATTTTATAGCATCCATAAATAGCGTATATTTATGGATGCTTTTTTTTTAACAACATCACAAAAAACAATATGCAAATAGTTATTATAGGAGGAGGTTTTGCTGGAATTAATTTAGCCAAAGAACTCGCCAACCACAAAGAAATTGAAGTAACCCTCGTTGACAAAAACAATTATAATTTCTTTCCGCCACTCATCTATCAGGTTGCCACAGCCTTTTTGGAACCTTCAAGTATCAGTTATCCATTCCGAAAATTTTTTGCAGGTAAAAAAAACCTTCAGTTTCGTTTGGGAGAATTACAAAAAGTGATTCCTGCCGAAAACAAAATAATCCTCAATAATGGCGAATTGCATTACGACCGCTTGGTTTTTGCAACAGGCGCCGAAACGAGTTATTTTGGAATGGAAAATGTCAAGAAAAATGCCATTCCGATGAAAACCCTCAATGATGCTATTGAAATGCGCAATGCATTATTGAAAAATCTGGAAAAAGCAGCCATCTGCAAAGACATTCATGAACGTAGAAAGCATTTGACCATTGTAGTCGTTGGAGGTGGCCCTACAGGAGTTGAAGTATCGGGAATGTTTGCCGAAATGCGAAAAAACATTTTGCTTAAAGAATATCCCGAATTACAAACCTCTGCCAGCAATATTTATTTAATCGATGGGGGAGACGCCTTATTGTCGCCCATGAGCGAGGAATCCCAAAAAGACACTTTGGAAGCAGTAACCCAACTTGGAGTTGTCGTAAAACTAAACACCCGAGTAGTGGATTATAAAGACGATACCGTTTTTTTAGGTGACGGCAAAACCATACAAACCAAAAACTTAATTTGGGCGGCTGGAGTTTCAGCAAGGGAATTTGACGGAATTCCGGCGGAAAGTTACGGTCGTGGCAAACGAATGGCAACTGACGCTTTCAACAAAGTAAACGCTACCGAAAACATCTACGCCATTGGAGATACCTGTATTCAACTCAACGATGTGGATTTTCCGGGAGGTCACCCACAAGTAGCGCAAGTGGCTATTCAGCAAGGAGTAAATCTAGCAGAAAACTTCAAGCTAATGGTTCAAAATAAAACGCTAAAACCCTTTAAATACAAAGACAAAGGTTCTATGGCAATCATTGGAAAAAACAAAGCCGTTGTCGATTTACCCAAACCCAAAATGCATTTCAAAGGCTTTTTAGCTTGGATGATTTGGTTATTTGTCCACCTCATGTCCTTAATAACCTACCGCAACAGATTGAACA
>NZ_DASTTN010000298.1:0-5771 GCF_035760125.1 Flavobacterium sp. | reverse complement strand
GAAACCGCACATCCTATCAAGTTCCTGGACGTAGTAGAGCCGGCTTTGGGCGTTACTTTGCCCCTGCCGACACAAATAGAAAGCGTAATGAACAAAGAGAAAGTAAGTACCAAAATCAAGACATACGAAGAATTAAAAGCTTTCTTAGGATAGCCCATTCATTCCACCACACACCAAACGGCTGAGATTTATTTCAGCCGTTTTTTTTTTTGAGCTAATCCTGCTGTCCACTGTATCTGTGTGCCTGAACCCCAGGCACACAGGATGTCGCTTCCATCAGGGCTACGACAGCATCAGGATTTTCAAGAAACCTAGTTTTAAAACTACAGAGATATTTATTCTTACATCAAAGTTTAAGATATCTATTATTCAATATAAAATTTTAAAATGGTAAGAAAAAAAACATATATTTGAGAAATTATAAAGCAAAAAACTTCGTAAATACACCCAAAACTGGGTAGATAGTCGCTATTTTGTAGCGAGTATAAACGAATTATGTAGCATTTTAACTTACCAACGGAAAATCAATTTAAAAAACAATGAGAGTAATTTTAATATTTGCACCTTACATTTTAATTCCGCTAATTGTTACACTTCTTTTTAATCGATTTAATCATTCATTGAATAGTCTAAGTCAAACTTATTCATTAAATAGTTTAACTTATAGATTCACAGGATGGATTATTTTCTTTTATCCTTTTGTGTTTTTTTGGGCTGACAACTATTTCAATCCACAACTTCCAGTACCTAGATGCGGAAATCGTCAATTCGTTTTCTTTCTTTTTAACCTAATTATACTATTGCCGATTACATTATGGATTCAGTATATTTTTAATACAATGCTATTGACCGAAGAAAATACTGATTCAGAAGATGGGGAAATATAATTACAATGACATAGCAGAAATCGAAAAAACGCCACATAACAGCTACTACAACGGATTTGGGCAATTGGCTTAATGGAAAGTTGGTTTTGTATTTGGGATGATTTGGCAAATCCGAAGAATGGGCTTAATTTAGTCCCAAACCCGCTGTAGTACCAGAATGTTATAATTCATCATAAAACAACACTCCCAAACAAACAATATTTTTTGCCAATCAGAAAAATTTAATTCAGAAAATATTAAATTTAACTATCTAAAAAAGAACATCATGACAAATAATAAAGTTACACTTCACAGAGTTTTTTCGGCACCTCCTGAGAAAGTTTATAAAGCATTCACAGATGCTGATGCAATGGCTTCTTGGTTACCGCCTTATGGTTTTGTTTGCAAAGTACATAGTATGGATTTCCAAATTGGCGGAAAATACAAAATGTCGTTTACCAATTTTACTACGGGTAGCAGTCATTCATTTGGTGGCGAATATCTAGAAATTATACCTAATGAACGATTAAAATACACAGATGTATTTGATGACCCAAACTTACCGGGACAGATGATTACAACAATCGAACTCCGAAAAGTACTATGCGGCACAGAACTTTTTGCAACACAGGAAGGAATTCCTGATGTCATACCGACAGAAATGTGTTATTTAGGCTGGCAGGATTCATTAGACAAATTAAAACGTTTGGTAGAACCGAATATCCCGGATGCTTAACATAGTAATCTAAAAAAATTAAAAAAATGGCAAAACAAATTTTCATCAATTTAGCAGTAACTGACTTGCAAAAATCTATGTCCTTTTATACTGCATTAGGCTTTACAAACAATCCTCAATTTTCGGACGAGAGCGGAAAGTGTATGGTTTGGTGTGAAAACATTTTTGTAATGTTGTTGACACACGAAAAGTTTTCTGGCTTTGCAACCAAACCCATTGCAGACACTAAATCAAGCGTAGCAGGGCTTTTTTCATTATCGACCGAAAGTGTTGATGAAATGAACAGTATTGTGACAAATGGACTAAACGCCGGCGGAATAGAGCCGAGCGAAATGAAAGATTATGGTTTTATGCAACAGCGGACTATCGAAGATTTTGACGGACACACTTGGGAAATTTTCTATATGGATATGTCTAAATTTCCAACAGCATAGCAAGACAATATAAGAGCAGACCTCTAATCAAAAGCTACAAAATAACAGTCCGTTATCTTATAGCTTTTTTTATATAACTTTTTTACCGCTAAACTTCTCAATAAACGTGTAGCTCGCGTAAGGGATTGCGGCGGTATCTCCCGATTTAGAAAACAAGGCTTTTTAGCCGTAGTTTTTATATCGGGAATAAAGCCAAAAGCCCGACCCCAAAGCCAGCAGAAAGAGGAATCTGAAACGAAATTTTCTGCTTTGGGGTTACGCCCATATTATAAATACTGTAGGGGTTACAAAACCAATTCTTCAAACAAGCATTGAATTGTTTTATCCAAATCCGTAGATAAACCCGAATGTGGTCTGGAAGTCTGTATCGCCGAACTTCGGATAGCGGTCAACCAACGAAAACGGGATGGAATATCGAACTCGCCAATAGGTCCGCTGGCTTTGTCTCCGTGAGCGATTTTTTGAAAGGATTCTAAATTCAATTCGAGTTGTTCCAAATCAAAATCTTCCGAGAACAACAGCAATTTTGCTTCATTAACTGAATAGAGCATTTTTATGAATTTTGCTTTTTTGCAAAATAGAATTATGCCGACATTCAGGAATTCTTCTCGTTCTACCCTTGGCACAACTCGAATAACGGCATATTCATATAAGTTTTTCTCTTGCATTTTGGGCTTCATTTATAAAAATTTCTGAATGATTCAATCTCGTCCATAAAAACTGAAAATATACATCTCTGATTTCGTCTGGGGTTTGCTCGCTGTCTTCCCAATGGAGCCAATCTTCCGGTATGTAATCGACAATATCTTTCAGTATTTCTTTGGTAAGTAACTTTCTAAAAGCAAGATCAGTTGCTGCCAATTCGGTTGCTTGTGGCAATAACACATGGTCTTTTATCAGTGCGAAAGGACTTTTGGCATGCGTTTCCCAACTGTTCCAGGAATGATGAAAATATAGAGACGCTCCGTGATCAATGAGCCATAATTCTTTGTGCCAAATAAGCATATTGGTATTCCTGAACGTACGATCAACATTGGTAATAAAGGAATCCAACCAAACTATTTGTGAAGCCAAGTCCGCAGGCAGTTTGGTCACCACGGGATCAAAAGTAATAGCACCCGACAAAAAATGTAACGCCAGATTAAGTCCCTGGCTTCCTTGCAATAAATCTTGAATTTCCTCATCTCCTTCGGTACGACCAAAGGCTTCGTCGAGATTGGCAAACACCAATTCGGGCATTTTTAGATTTAGAACTCTTGCGATTTCACCGCCTATGAGTTCAGCAATCAAGGCTTTTACCCCATGACCAGCACCCCTAAATTTCAAAACATATTTAAAATCATCATCCGCTTCGGCTAGAGCGGGCAATGAACCACCTTCCCGCAGCGGCGAAATATAGCGCGTAACATTTACAGTTCTCAATTCAAGTGGTTTTCTCATAATATGATTTTACGAACTACAAACTTACAAATAACTATTTTCTTTAAGACACTAAGCTACTAAGAAACTAAGATGCTAAGATTTATGGAGACAGTTCAAACCCTTAAACATTCAGGAATCCAAACTCAAATACGCTTTCCCAATATTTGCAATAATATCCGAAGCAATAAAAGACTGATATCCCGTCTCGGGCAAAGCGATATCAGCAGTCAATCCGTGAAGATACACACCCAGAATCGCTGCATCGATCGGTTTATAGGATTGCGCCAAAAGACTAGTGATCATCCCAGTCAGGACATCCCCGCTTCCGGCAGTGGCCAAAGCCGCATTTCCGGTAGTATTTACATAAATCATTTCACCGTCAATAATGTAAGTTGGGGCACCTTTCATCACAATCACAACTTGGTTCACAAGCGAAAAAACAACTGTTTTACCAAACATTTCCTCTTTAGTATACCATTTCCCAATCAGTCGTTCCAATTCTTTGGGATGCGGAGTCAAAACCGTTTTGGGAGAAACCAATGCCACCCAAGATGGGTTATGTGATAAAATATTCAGCGCATCGGCATCGATAACCAATGGAAGACTTGTATTCGACAAAAAATCGTGAAGTGCTTTTTGAGTTGCCATTTTCTGTCCCATTCCTGGACCAATTCCTATTGCATTGACATCCAAATTCAAAGAAATCTCCGAAATATATTTTTCATGGTCATCCGTCACCACCATCACTTCCGGAATCGAGATTTGTAAAATTTCGTAACCACATTGAGGTACAAAAGAGGTTACCAACCCGCAACCTGTTTTCAACGCTGCCTTCGACGCCAAGCATACAGCTCCTATCTTTCCATAACTTCCTCCAATAATCAATGCATGCCCCTGAATACCTTTGTGGGTATATTTATCAATGATTTTGTAGCGTTTTAAAATTTCATTTCGGTCAATCGCAATAGGATTATTCATGAGTTGAATTTTTCTATTAAAAGTACGAAATTCTAAAATTCAAATTTTAAAAATTAAAATCTCTTTCGGTAGAATGGACCAAATAAAACGTGGTAATTTTCGTTTAAAAAAAGATAAAAAAATTCAAACATAATTACAATAATTTCTAATATAAATATCTACATTAGCTGAATCGCCCCAAAACAAAAAGAAAAAAATTTGATTTCTATTTTTTATAAAGTTCTTCAGAAAATTACTTATTGAACAATGTATTATAATATGAACCCAAATCTAATTTACTATTCTATCAAAAAAAAACCTAACATCAATAAAATATCAATTAAATAATGAAAAAAATTACTTTAAAAATACTACTTGTTCTTATTATTGCTCCAATGTTATTTATTAGTTGTTCGAAGGATGAAACTCTAAATGAGCCTTCTGACCCAACAGTAAAAGATCCAAGACTACCAAATCAAGAAGAATTCAAACCTGCCATACAATTAGTTCCAAAAACACTTACAGGGAGAAGTGCAAAAAAATCAACAACTCAACAACGTTTAATCAAAGAATTTAGTTTTGATGTTACTACAGATGATCTTGGGAATGAAGTTCATAATAATTCCATTGATAGACGCTATTCGTATGATTCAAAAGGTCGATTACATTCGGTAGATAGATATGACGATGATATATTCATTAGAAATATTACAAAATTCGATTTTGATGATGCTAACAAAGTAGTGAATACTTATTATTCTGACATTGATGCCCAAATTAATGAATCTGGTTATATTTCTAAAGTAATCGCTCCTAATGGA
Organism: Flavobacterium sp.; assembly: GCF_035760125.1. Taxonomy (GTDB): domain Bacteria; phylum Bacteroidota; class Bacteroidia; order Flavobacteriales; family Flavobacteriaceae; genus Flavobacterium. The sequence goes on along the minus strand of NZ_DASTTN010000298.1, from coordinate 535 downwards.
ACAATAACTGATATTTTTTACGATGAAATAGGCCGTGATATTAAAGAAGTTGAAGTCGGAACATATACTCAAAGATTACAACAATTACAGCCTGACGGCACCTATTTAACATTAGCTGTTACCAAACCAAAAACTGCGACTTATTTGTATAGTTATATTGGTGATAAGGTTTTAGTTAATATACTAACTACCCAAAAAAATTATTCCAAGCCTATTACTATTGATGGCAACATTAGTTATGTTACTAAAGATAGAATAGTAGAAACAACTTATGAACTTACCGTAGATTACACTAAATCTGGTGTATATTCTAGCGAACCTATCTTTAGATGTTATATTTATAATTGGATGCACATTCTAGACTGGAAAATTAAATCGGTAACTGAAGGTGTAACTCTGTATGAAATCAAATATGATTATGATTACGTTTATGATACTAACGGATATTTGACAGAATCTAATCTTACCATAACTGATATAAATTCTTCTAACAAACCAACGCTTACGAGAACTATATATACATATGAATAACTAA
>NZ_DASTTN010000297.1:0-2901 GCF_035760125.1 Flavobacterium sp. | reverse complement strand
TATTTGCATTAAGGCTTTTGAATGCGTTAATTACACTTTCAGCAGCTTTTTTTGTTTCTGCCAATACAACACCTTTTCCTTGTGTTCCTTCCAGTAATTTTACAATAAGAGGTGAACCTCCAACCATTTTGATTAAATTATCAGTATCTAAAGGGGAATTGGCAAATCCAGTTGTTGGAATGTCAACACCGTGATTCAGTAATAATTGTAATGAAAATAATTTATCCCTGGATTGTGTGATAGCAGTCGATGAGTTTAAGCAATACACTTTCAGGGCTTCAAACTGTCTTGTTAAGGCACAACCATAAAAGGTAATACTTGGTCTAATTCTGGGGATGATTGCGTCAAATTGGTTCAATATTTTTCCTCCACGATAATGAATTTCTGGAGTTTTGGCATCCAGTTTCATATAGCATTCCTTAATATTCAAAAAATGCATTTCATGACCACGCATTTCTCCAGCTTCCATAATTCTTTTATTGCTGTACAATTCAGGATTACTGGCTAAAAGTCCGATTCTTAAACCAGAACTTGCTTTTTCTGAATTTTTATAAAGTTCTGTGAGACTTTCCGTAGTAGGTTGTCCTAAAAGGTATTTTTGTTCTGGGTCAACCAATATTCTTCCACTCATGGCTTCACGTCCCAAAAGCATTCTAAACCCCATTGAATCGCGATTTGTCAAAGTCATTTCGATGGGCCATTTGGTGTCTCCAATGGAAATGTTGGTTTGAATAACATAACGATGTTCCCTAAAACCACTAGAACTTTTTACGATTCTTTTGTCAACCATTGGAGCTTCACAATGGATAACAGTTTTTATATTGTTTTGTATAGGATTAATGTCAAACTTTACCCAATTGGCATCATTTTTTATAAATGGAGCAATATTGATGGCATGCAAAGCAGATGTTTTTGCGCCAGAATCGACACGGGCTTTAATTGTTGGAATACCTAATTCTGGAAAAGAGCACCATTCTTCGCTACCCAGTATGACTTTATTTTGAAACATAAATTAATTTTGGTTGGTCTTTTTTATAACTATCAAATGTAGATATTTGTTTTTAAAAAAATACGATAATATCCTATAAAAAATAAACCCGTTATGTTATTAAAACGTAACGGGTTTGTTATGGAGTATTTTATTTTAAATTATTGATTAGTAGGTTCTTCAGCTTGATTGGTGGGTTCCTCTGCCTTGTGTATGTTTACGGTTAATTCTTGTGAACCATCCACGATATCCATAAAGATTTCATCACCAGATGCAATTTTTGAAGTGATAATTTCTTCAGCCAATGTATCTTCAACATATTTCTGAATAGCTCTTTTTAATGGTCTTGCACCAAATTGTTTGTCAAAACCTTTATCGGCGATAAATGCTTTGGCTTTATCAGATAATTTTAACTGATAACCTAGTTCTTTGATGCGATCATAAAGTTTTTTTAACTCGATTTCAATAATTAAATTGATGTCCTCTTTTTCTAAAGTGTTAAACACAATTACATCATCAATTCTATTCAAAAATTCTGGTGCAAAAGCTTTCTTTAAAGCATTTTCAATAACGCTTTTAGAATTGTCATCGGCTTGTGCAATTTTGGCAGCAGTGCCAAATCCAACTCCTTGTCCAAAATCTTTTAATTGTCGAGCACCAACATTAGATGTCATAATGATAATCGTGTTCTTGAAATCAATTTTTCGGCCTAAACTATCGGTTAAAAAACCATCATCAAGCACTTGAAGCATCATGTTGAAAACATCAGGATGTGCTTTTTCAATTTCATCAAGTAATACCACGCAATATGGTTTTCTACGAACTTTTTCGGTTAATTGACCGCCTTCTTCGTAACCTACATATCCTGGAGGCGCTCCAACCAATCTTGAAATCGCAAATTTCTCCATGTATTCGCTCATGTCAATTCTAACCAATGCATCCTCAGAATCAAATAATTCCTTAGCAAGAACTTTGGCTAATTGTGTTTTACCAACACCAGTTTGACCTAAGAAAATAAAAGAACCAATCGGTTTGTTTGGGTCTTTCAATCCAGCGCGATTTCTTTGAATAGAACGAGCGATTTTTAAAACAGCCTCGTTTTGTCCAATTACTTTATTTTGAATTAGCTCAGGCAATTTGGCTAGTTTGTTACTTTCAGTTTGTGCAATACGATTTACCGGAATTCCAGTCATCATAGATACAACATCAGCTACATTGTCTTCAGTTACCAATATTCTGTTGGTTTTAGAATCTTCTTCCCATTGTTCTTGCGCTATAGCTAAATCTTTTTCTATCTTTTTCTCATCATCACGAAGTTTAGCTGCTTCTTCATATTTTTGTTTCTTAACAACCAAATTTTTCAACTCACGAACTTCTTCCAATTGTCGTTCCAGATCTAATATTTGTTTTGGAACATCAATATTGGTGATATGAACTCTAGATCCAGCTTCATCCAATGCATCAATGGCTTTGTCTGGTAAAAATCGTTCAGACATGTAGCGATTTGTTAATTTAACACAAGCTTCAATAGCTTCGGGTGTATAAATTACATTATGATGATCTTCGTATTTGTTTTTAATGTTGTTTAAAATAGCAATTGTTTCTTCAACAGAAGTAGGTTCAACAATTACTTTTTGAAAACGTCTTTCAAGTGCTCCATCTTTTTCTATGTATTGACGATATTCGTCTAATGTAGTCGCACCTATACATTGAATTTCACCTCTTGATAATGCTGGTTTGAACATATTGGAAGCGTCTAGTGAGCCTGTTGCTCCACCAGCACCAACAATCGTATGAATTTCATCGATGAAAAGAATGATGTCATCATTTTTTTCCAATTCATTCATTACGGCTTTCATTCTTTCTTCAAACTGTCCTCTATATTTGGTTCCGGCAACAAGGCTTGCCAAGTC
>NZ_DASTTN010000296.1:0-3429 GCF_035760125.1 Flavobacterium sp. | reverse complement strand
AAATACTGTAGATCCTTCTATAATTGGAGGATTTATATTAAGAATAGGTGATCAGCAGTATAATGCTTCTGTTGCCAACAGATTACAAATATTAAAAAGAGAGTTAAGTAATTAGTTTTATTACACATTAGTGTCTAAATTATAAATTAAGATGGCGGAAATTAAACCTGCTGAAATATCAGCAATATTAAGAAAGCAAGTAGAAGGGTTTGAATCTGGTGCTACGCTAGAGGAAGTAGGAACAGTGCTTCAAGTTGGAGATGGTATTGCTCTTATTTATGGGCTTTCAAATGTTCAATACGGTGAATTAGTTGAATTCGAAAACGGATTAGAGGCTATCGTTTTGAACCTTGAACAAGACAATGTTGGGGTGGTACTTTTAGGACCTTCAACAGGAATCAAAGAAGGATCTACTGCAAAAAGAACACAACGTATTGCTTCTCTTAAAACAGGAGAAGGAATGGTAGGACGTGTAGTTAACACTCTTGGTTTTCCAATTGATGGAAAAGGACCAATCGGTGGTGAATTATTCGAAATGCCTTTGGAAAGAAAAGCTCCTGGAGTTATCTTCCGTCAACCAGTAACTGAGCCTTTGCAAACAGGTGTAAAAGCTGTTGATGCTATGATCCCAGTTGGTCGTGGACAACGTGAGTTGGTTATTGGTGACCGTCAAACAGGAAAATCTACTGTTTGTATTGATACCATCTTAAATCAAAAAGAATTTTACGATGCAGGAAAACCTGTATTTTGTATCTATGTAGCGATTGGTCAAAAAGCTTCTACTGTTGCAGGAATTGCAAAAACATTAGAAGAAAAAGGAGCAATGGCCTATACAGTGATCGTAGCAGCAAATGCTTCTGATCCAGCTCCAATGCAAGTTTACGCTCCTTTCGCAGGTGCTGCTATTGGAGAATATTTTAGAGATTCTGGTCGTCCAGCTTTAATTGTTTATGATGATTTATCTAAACAAGCAGTTGCATACCGTGAGGTTTCTCTTTTATTAAGAAGACCACCGGGACGTGAAGCATATCCTGGAGACGTTTTCTACTTACACTCTCGTTTATTAGAGCGTGCTTGTAAAGTGATTGCTGATGATGGAATTGCAAAAGACATGAACGATTTACCAGATTCTTTGAAAGGAATTGTAAAAGGTGGAGGTTCTTTGACTGCATTGCCAATTATCGAAACTCAAGCAGGTGACGTATCAGCATATATCCCAACAAACGTAATTTCGATTACAGATGGTCAGATTTTCTTGGATGGAGATTTGTTTAACTCAGGGGTTCGTCCAGCGATTAACGTAGGTATTTCTGTATCTCGTGTTGGAGGTAATGCTCAAATTAAATCAATGAAAAAAGTAGCAGGTACTTTGAAATTGGATCAAGCTCAATTCCGTGAATTGGAAGCGTTTGCTAAATTTGGTTCTGACCTTGATGCTGTTACATTGAACGTAATTGAAAAAGGAAAAAGAAACGTTGAAATCTTGAAACAAGGTTTGAATGACCCTTATACAGTTGAAGACCAAGTTGCAATTATCTATGCTGGATCTAAAAACTTATTGAGAAATGTTCCTGTGAATAAGGTGAAAGAATTTGAGAAAGATTTCTTGGAATTCTTGAACAACAAACACAGAGCTACTCTTGATGCTTTGAAAGCAGGAAAATTAACAGATGAAATTACAGACGTACTTGAAACTGTTGCAAAAGAAATTTCAGCGAAATATAACTAATCTAGTGAATAGTAATTAGTGATTGGCAAAGAGCTAGTCACTAGTTACTTCTTACTATTTACTTAAAAATAAAATGGCAAACTTAAAGGAAATCCGTAATAGAATTACTTCCATTTCATCTACGATGCAGATTACATCGGCAATGAAAATGGTTTCTGCAGCAAAGCTAAAGAAAGCACAAGATGCGATCACGGCAATGCGCCCTTATGCCGAAAAATTAACGGAATTATTACAAAATCTTTCAGCTTCACTTGATGGTGATGTTGGTGGTGAATTTACTACACAACGTGAGGTAAAAAAAGTTTTAATTGTTGCTATAACTTCTAATAGAGGTTTGTGTGGTGCTTTTAATACGAATGTAATTAAGGAAGCTAAAAATCGTTCTGAATATTATGTTGGTAAGCAAGTGGACATTTTTGCTATCGGTAAAAAAGGAAACGATATTTTATCAAAAACATTGACTGTAATTGATAATCAAAGTTCAATTTTTGATCAATTAACTTTTGAAAATGTTGCTGTTATTGCTGAAACATTAACTCAAAAATTTGTTGCTGGTGAATATGACAGAATTGAATTGGTTTACAATCAATTTAAAAATGCTGCTACTCAAATTGTACAAACGGAACAATTTTTGCCTTTAGCTCCTATTCAATCTGATAAAGCGGTATCTAATGGAGATTACATTTTTGAACCTGCAAAGGAACAAATTGTAATGACATTAATTCCAAAAGCATTAAAAACACAATTATACAAAGGTATTCGTGATTCATTTGCTTCAGAGCACGGAGCACGTATGACTGCAATGCACAAAGCAACAGACAACGCAACCGACTTGAGAGATCAATTGAAATTGACTTATAATAAAGCTCGTCAGGCAGCTATTACCAATGAAATCCTTGAGATTGTTGGTGGAGCAGAAGCTTTGAAAGGGTAATTTATAAAATACATTAAATGAAAAAAGAGCCATTTGGCTCTTTTTTTATGCTTTGTTTTTAAAGGAACAAATAGCTTTATAATCCTTCTGCTCTATGTTTAAGGGTGAATCTAGCTTTTCCCTGGGCTTTTTTTTGAGGGAACAATTAGCTTTATAAACCCTATGCTCTGTTTTGTGGGGATCAATTAGCTTTATAAACCCCTTATCTTAATTTTGTTATACAAATATCTGTCATTATAAGGGTTTACACAATACCCACTTTTGGTGATATTTCAATAATTTTTTTGGCTTATCTGAATGGCTCTTTTTTGTTTATTTTTGTTCATCTATTTTTAAATTCTATTCAATTGAAACTCGTCGAACTCACCACCGTGCCAGATATGCTGGCTCAAATTGAAGTGATGCAACATTTGTATCCCAAACTTACTTTAGAAAAGTATGAATCATACTTGCAGGAAATGGTTCCCCATAATTACAAGCAAGTGGCAGTTTTTGAAAATGATATCTGCGTTGGACTATCTGGTTTTTGGACGGCAATTAAACTTTGGACTGGAAAGTATATAGAAATTGATAATTTTATTGTTCATTCTGAACATCGTTCTAAGGGAATTGGAAAGATGATGACTGACTATATTGATGTAAAAGCCAGAGCTGAAGGATGTACCGCTATTGTTTTGGATGCTTTCACTGGTAATTTTACTGCCCATCGTTTTTATTATAATCAAGGGTATGAACCAAGGGGCTTTCATTTTTTAAAAATGCTAAA
>NZ_DASTTN010000295.1:0-8686 GCF_035760125.1 Flavobacterium sp. | reverse complement strand
ATAACTAGAGGACATTATGAAAAAAGCAGAAAATATAATCGTAGGGATTTCAATAGGAGATTTAAACGGTATTGGAAGCGAAGTCATTCTAAAAACATTCGAAGACTCACGGATGTTAGAACTGTGTACTCCTGTTATTTTTGCAAACGTAAAAATACTTTCGTTCGTCAGAAAGAATTTTGAATCCACAGTCGCTTTACACGGCATAGACAAACTGGATCAAATTGTTGTAGGTAAAGTTAATGTATTTAATCTTTGGAGAGAAGGAATTGACTTAAACCTTGGAACAAATGACGAAAAAGTTGGCGAATACGCTATCAAATCATTTGTTGCCGCTACCAAAGCACTAAAAGAAGGCGACATAGATGTATTGGTCACAGCTCCGATTAACAAGTACAACATTCAATCGGAATCGTTTAAATTCCCTGGACATACTGATTATTTAGACCAAGAACTAGAAGGTGATGCATTAATGTTAATGGTGCAAGACAACCTGAGAGTAGGCCTACTAACGGATCACATTCCTATTAATGAAGTAGCTTCGCATCTAACCGAAGAATTAATTTTTAAGAAAATTGAAACCATCAACAAAACTTTAATTCAAGATTTCAGCATTAATAAACCCAAAATTGCGGTTCTAGGCCTTAATCCTCATTGTGGTGATGGAGGAGTTATTGGAACCGAAGACGATAATGTATTAAAACCAGCATTGAAAAAATTATTTGAAAAAGGAACTTTAGTTTTTGGTCCTTTCCCTGCAGACGGGTTCTTCGGAAGCAATCAATATGAAAAATACGATGCCGTTATTGCAACTTATCACGATCAGGGCCTAATTCCTTTCAAAACATTATCCTTTGGGAATGGCGTAAACTATACTGCAGGTTTGAACAAAATAAGAACCTCTCCAGATCACGGAACAGCTTATGATATTGCCGGAAAAAATAAAGCCGACTATAATTCCTTCAAAGAGGCTGTTTATCTTGCTATTGACGTATATAATTCAAGAAATCAATATGCAGAAATCAGCCAAAAGCCTTTAAAAACAAAAGAAAAACAGTTATAAACAAAAAAAGGTGAATAACATTATTAGATTTCCAATTATTTTATATCTTTGCACTCCCGAAGTTTAGGGCAAATTGTTGTTGAAATGAGCAAGACAAAAGAATATGTAATTCCTTTCGTAGGATTGAAGCTAGGGAAACACAAATTTGAGTATCAAATTAATAATGCGTTCTTTGAAATCTTTGATTATAACGAATTTCAAAATTCAGATATCAAAGTAAATGTAGTTTTAGACAAAAAAAGCAACCTGTTGGAGATTAGCTTCAAACATCAAGGAACCATCAACGTGCCTTGTGATCTTACAAGCGAAGATTTTGATTTACCAATTAAAGGTAAAATAAAATTAATTGTTCGATTTGGAGATAGTTATAATAATGACAATGAAGAGTTGCTGATATTGCCTTTTGGTGAATTTGAAATAGACATCGCTCAGTATATATATGAGATGATTGTACTTTCAATACCTTTAAGAAGGGTTCATCCGGGAATAAAGGATGGCAGTTTAAACACAGAAGCTTTGACAAAACTGAAAGAATTGACAATTAAAGAGCAAAAGAAAGAAAAGAAAGAAGAAAAAGAAGAGAATATAGACCCGCGTTGGGACAAATTAAAGCAACTATTAACGGATAAATAATATAGTAAAATGGCACATCCAAAGAGAAAAATCTCGAAAACTAGAAGAGACAAAAGAAGAACACATTACAAAGCTACTGTAGCTCAAATCGCTACATGTCCTATCACTGGAGAAGCACATTTATACCACAGAGCTTACTGGCATGAAGGGAAAATGTACTACAGAGGACAAGTTGTTATCGATAAATCTGTCGTAGCTCTTGCTTAATATGTTTTTGTAAATAATACTGGAACTCTCACTTCGTGAGAGTTTTTTTTGTTGTTTATAATTTACGCCCCAAATAAGAAAAACTTAACACAATTAGTTTGGTTTTTTTATTGTAATTTTAGAGACTTTTAAAAATTTTGCAAATGGCAACATTTGACAATAAATAATCGCATATAATGAGTACAATTACAGCCGCAATTACCGCAGTTGGTGGTTATGTTCCAGACTTTGTTCTTTCAAACAAAGTTCTTGAAACTATGGTCGACACAAATGATGAATGGATAACCACGCGCACCGGAATTAAAGAAAGAAGAATACTAAAAGATGCTGATAAAGGAACTTCTTTTCTTGCTATAAAAGCTGCAGAAGATTTGATAGCAAAAGCAAACATTGATCCTCTTGAGATAGATTTAATTTTAATGGCAACTGCAACTGCAGATATGCCAGTCGCTTCTACAGGTGTATATGTAGCAACCGCAATTGGTGCTACAAACGCATTCGCATACGATTTACAGGCCGCATGTTCTAGCTTCCTTTATGGAATGTCTACAGCAGCTGCTTATATCCAATCTGGAAGATACAAAAAAGTACTACTTATTGGTGCCGATAAAATGTCTTCAATTGTAGATTATAAAGACAGATCAACTTGTATTATTTTTGGTGATGGTGCAGGAGCTGTTTTATTTGAACCAAATTATGAAGGCTACGGTTTACAAGATGAATATTTACGAAGTGATGGTGTAGGTCGCGATTTCTTGAAAATTTCGGCTGGTGGTTCTCTTCTTCCAACTAGTATGGAAACGGTAAACGACAACAAGCATAATATCATTCAAGATGGAAAAACTGTTTTTAAATATGCAGTTACCAATATGGCAGATGCAAGTGAATTGATTCTAAAAAGAAACAACTTAACTAATGAAAATGTAAATTGGTTAGTACCACATCAAGCAAACAAACGTATTATTGATGCTACAGCTCATAGAATGAACTTAGAAGATTCAAAAGTATTGATGAATATTGAAAAATATGGAAATACTACTTCGGCTACATTACCATTAGTACTATACGATTTTGAACACGTTTTCAAAAAAGGCGACACTATAATTTTTGCTGCTTTTGGTGGCGGTTTTACTTGGGGATCCATTTACCTAACTTGGGCTTACGATAAAAAATAAAATAAACTAAAAAGAAATAATTATGGATTTAAAAGAAATTCAAAATCTAATCAAATTTGTAGCAAATTCAGGTGTTGCAGAAGTAAAATTAGAAATGGATGATGTTAAAATCACCATCAGAACTACTTTAGAAGGAAACGTTACCGAAGCAACTTACGTTCAACAGATACCTGTTCAAAACGCTCTTCCTCAAGCTGTCGCTCCACAACAAATAGCTCCAGTTGCTGCTGCTCCAGAAGCTCCAGTAGTAGAAAACGCTCACTATATCACTATAAAATCACCAATTATTGGTACTTTTTACAGAAAACCTGCTCCAGACAAACCAATGTTTGTAGAAGTTGGTAAATCTATTGCAAAAGGAGATGTTCTTTGTGTTATTGAAGCAATGAAATTATTCAATGAAATTGAATCTGAAATATCTGGTAAAATTGTAAAAATATTGGTAGATGATATGTCTCCAGTAGAATTTGACCAACCTTTATTCTTAGTAGATCCATCATAAGAAATTTTGAATGATGAATTTTGAATGATGAATTTATCTCATTCAAATAATTTAAAATTTATAATTTATAATTTACAATTTCAAGAAGATGTTTAAAAAAATACTAATAGCAAATAGAGGAGAGATAGCACTTCGTGTCATCAGAACTTGTAGAGAAATGGGTATCAAAACGGTAGCTGTTTATTCTACTGCAGATGCAGAAAGCTTGCATGTGAAATTTGCTGACGAGGCCGTTTGTATCGGACCACCTCCAAGTAACCTGTCTTATTTAAAGATGTCCAATATTATTGCTGCTGCCGAAATCACAAACGCAGATGCAATACATCCTGGTTACGGGTTCCTTTCTGAAAATGCAAAATTTTCTAAAATTTGTCAGGAACATAATATAAAATTCATCGGTGCGTCTCCAGAAATGATTGACAGAATGGGTGATAAAGCTTCTGCAAAAGCTACGATGATCGAAGCTGGTGTACCTTGTGTACCAGGTTCTGTTGGAATCTTAGAATCTTTTGAACAAGCAGCAGAGTTAGCCAATAAATTTGGATACCCTGTAATGTTAAAAGCAACTGCCGGTGGTGGAGGTAAAGGAATGAGAGCTGTTTGGGCTCCAGAAGATTTACTGAAAGCATGGGAAGGTGCACGTCAAGAATCAGCTGCCGCTTTCGGAAACGACGGAATGTATCTTGAAAAATTAATTGAAGAGCCACGTCATATCGAAATTCAAGTTGTTGGTGATTCATACGGTAAAGCATGTCACCTTTCAGAAAGAGACTGCTCTGTTCAACGTCGTCATCAAAAATTGACTGAGGAAACTCCTTCTCCTTTTATGACCGAAGAATTGCGTACAAAAATGGGTGAAGCAGCTGTAAAAGCAGCAGAATACATAAAATACGAAGGTGCTGGAACTGTAGAGTTTTTGGTGGACAAACACAGAAACTTCTACTTCATGGAAATGAACACCCGTATCCAAGTGGAGCACCCTATTACGGAGCAAGTTGTTGATTATGACTTAATCCGTGAGCAAATCCTTGTAGCAGCAGGTGTGCCAATTTCTGGAAGAAACTATCTTCCTCAATTGCATGCTATCGAATGCCGTATCAATGCTGAAGATCCTTATAACGACTTCAGACCGTCTCCAGGAAAAATCACTACGCTACATATGCCAGGTGGTCACGGAGTACGTCTTGACACACACGTGTATTCAGGCTATACGATTCCACCAAATTACGATTCTATGATTGCCAAATTAATTACTACAGCCCAAACTCGTGAAGAAGCTATCAGTAAAATGAGAAGAGCATTAGACGAATTCGTAATAGAAGGTATCAAAACAACCATTCCATTCCACAGACAGTTGATGGATGATGTCAGATACATAGCAGGGGATTACACCACTGCCTTCATGGACGATTTCAAAATGAATGACCCCGAATAAATTAATTCAAAGATCAAATCCCATTCTCTCAACAGAATGGGATTTTTTTTGGCCTTATATGAACCAAAACGATTCTATTTAAAAAGTATTATGGCGTGCCCCCGTTGAGAAAAGGGGCTTATTTATAGCACCTCTTATACAGCCCCTTTTCTCAACGAGGTCGGGCTATCCGCGCTACTTTGGTAGCTTGCTACTATCCCTCACGCGGCATTTCCGAAACACAAGATGTTTAGTTATGCTAACAGCGGAGGAAAGTGCAGAAAATCATTGAATAAGCTTTCTGAAGGAAATAAGAACTTATTGGAAGACTGTAATTGGGAGTTCGAAGATCCCATCAGGCATGCGGAAAACTATAAAAGGGAGATGGAAGCTCGCATCAGGGCAATATTTTTTTCTAGATACCTATTTAACTAGGGGAAGCATAAAACAACCTTAGCAAACAAAATGTTACCTCTTAGCCCCGATTGAAGTAGAAATCCTTATAAGCCGGAGTTCGGCTTATAAGATTGTAACGGAAAGCGGGGCCAATGCTTTCAAAAAAAACAAATGTTTCTGCTCCGAATCATAATCAAACTCTGATTTATTCCAATAAAAAAGCCTGTCTTGAATTGATCAAGACAGGCTTTTTATAATTGAAAGAGATAAAAAAATTAGGCTCCTATTTTCTTTGCAATATCAGATGGAACACCACCTTTATTAACCATCAATGAAGTCGTTTTGTATTTTACAAAATTCTTAGTTACATACAAATATCCTTTATAGTCATTGGTTGCTCCCCAAGAATTTTTTACAATATAATACTCTTTACCCATTTGATCTTTGGCAATACCTACAATATGCATAGCGTGATCATCTGTAGTCTGATAATTATCAAATGCTTTTTGACGAATTTCTTCGGTGATTTCCAATTCTTGTTTTGGACCGTTGAACATGTTTTCTTTTTCTTCAGCGGTCATTTCATCATACTTTTTTGTTGGAACATAAGCCACCCCATTTTTCCAACTAAAGCTTTTCTCACTCACATCCGAAGCCCAAGCTACTGTATAACCGTTTTTCAATGCATTATCAATGATAGCCGTCATATCGTTCATTTTTACATTGTAAACCAAATCAAATGACCAGTTATCAGGAACCATCATCATTGTTTTTGTATACAACGGAACGTTAGCATAAGAAGCAAATTCAACATATTCGTCTGGATTAATTCCCACTACTTCTTTAGCAAAAGTTTGTGGCGTGTAGCTTTTTCCTTTGTACGTGAAATTTTCTGGAACTTGTCCTAAATAAGAATCAATAACTGCAGCGTATGCTTTTTCCCAATTAGGAGTTAATTCCCCGTTTGGATTTTTTACAACTGCTGCCAACATTGCTTCGGTCAAAGCGGCCATTTCAGCAAACTTATTTTTTGAAGTACCATAGTTCAAACCAGTATACACTTCTTGTGGTACAGCACCGTATTTTTTGTACATATTAGTAACGTCGTGCAATTCTCCACCATCTCCCAATGTTACAGCACCGTGCATACGTACATAATTTTTTCCTTTTTCAACATAGGCATTTCGAGCAGAGAAAACTTGCGATAATTCTACTGGTTGTTTTCCCATTCTAATCATTTCTGATTCTAAAAAAGAATTCGTAGAATAACTCCAACAAGTCCCTGAAGACCCTTGATTCTTGATAGAAGTGTTAGCCAGATTAATCACATCTGTAAACTTAAAACTTTCTGCGCTTTTTTCGCTAACATTTACTTTCAACGAATTCACTAATCCGTCTTGAGCAGTCATCGTATGCATACCAACAACTAAAGTAGTTGCGATAAAAAACGATTTAATGGGTAATTTATACATCTTTAAAATACGTTAAGGTTTTATAATATGTAACAAAAAAACAAATATTGTTACATTATCATTGTCAAATTATTAATTAATTTAAGTCTTACAAGGTTTCTTCAAGCCATTTATAAAACTCTTTTTGCCAAACTTGAGCATTTTGAGGTTTTAGAACCCAGTGATTTTCTTCAGGGAAATAAAGGAGTCTACTTTTAATTCCGCGTATCTGTGCCGCTTGAAAAGCTTCTTGTCCTTGTCCAATCGGTACTCTGTAATCAATTCCTCCTTGAATAATCAAAATTGGTGTGTTCCAGTTTTGAACATAGTTTATAGGGTTGAATTTAGTATACGCTTTTTGTGCAGCTGCATTGTCTTTTTCCCAATAAGGCCCACCAAAATCCCAATTGTTGAAGAAAACTTCTTCGGTAGTTCCAAACATACTTTGCGTATTGAAAACTCCGTCGTGGGCAATAAATGTTTTGAATCTATTGTTGTGAATTCCTGCCAAATAAAACACAGAATATCCACCATAACTAGCACCAACACAACCTAAGCGGGCTTTGTCAACATAACTTTCTTTGGCAACATCATCAATAGCCGAAAGATAATCGTCCATCACTTGTCCACCCCAGTCTTTACTAATTTGCTCATTCCATTCTACTCCGTGACCTTGCATTCCTCGGCGATTTGGAGCTACAACTACATATCCGTTGGCAGCCATTAATTGGAAATTCCAACGAAATGAATACGATTGTGTTAAAGGAGATTGTGGCCCTCCTTGACAAAATAAAAGAGTTGGATATTTTTTAGTGGCGTCAAAATTTGGAGGCAAAATCACCCAAACCAACATTTTTTTCCCATCGGTTGTTGTTACATAACGTCTTTCAGTTTTGCTTAAAGCCAATGTTGAGTAAGTCTCAGTATTTACATTACTCAATTGTTTCCAAGATTTTTTCTTCAAATTATAGGAGAAAATTTCCGGGGCGTGATTCATATCTGTTCTTGTAACAATCACTTCATCTCCTGAAAAACCTATTAAATCATGTACATCAAAATCACCATTTGTAATTTGTTTTACATTAACCGCAATTTTTGTCAAGCCTGGAAAATTAACCTCGAAAAGCTGTAATGTTCCATCTATTGGTGCAATAAAATATACTTTTTTTCCATCATTACTCCATTTGAAACTACTTACAGTTCCGTCCCAATTGGCAGTAAGATTCATTTTCATTCCTTTGAAACTAACAATTAAATCATTCTTGTCTGCTTCATAACCATCACGTTTCATTTGCAACCAAGTCAAATCCCCAGAAGGAGAAAATTGTGGAGCTGTATCATATCCTAAGTTTCCCTCCGTTCTGTTGATAGTTTTTCCGGTTTCAAGATTGTACTCGTATATATTAGTGTCTGTAGAAAGCGCATATTGAGTACCTGCTTTTTTCTTGCATACATACACTATACTTTTTCCATCTGTAGACCAATTATAATCTTCATCACCACCGAAAGGTTTTTGAGGACTGTCAAAGTTTTCTCCCTTCAAAATATCAATCCCTTCCGCACCTTCTTTATTTTCTTTGTAAAAAACGTGATTGAATTGACCTTCATTCCAAGTATCCCAATGGCGATAATCAAGACCATTATAAATTTGAACATTGGATTTATCTAAATTAGGATAATAGTCTTTTCCTAAGACATTATCAATTTTCACTTCTTGATTGTAAACTATGTATTTCCCATCAGGAGAAACATTTTTATCAACCAAAATTTCTTTAGTGTCCTTAATTTCTACAGCTGTTCCACCACTAATAGCAACAGTGTAATATTTGGAATTGGATTTGTTTT
>NZ_DASTTN010000294.1:0-15239 GCF_035760125.1 Flavobacterium sp. | reverse complement strand
ACTTCTTTGAGACTGTAATACTCATTCAATACTTCTTTTTCGTTTTTATTAATTAGCGAAGGATTGGCAATAATAGAATCTAAATAGTTGACATAGGATTTCTTTTTTCGAGGCAAATACCAACCCAATTCGGCTGTTTTTTTGTCGTCTATCCCTTTTAAAACTTTATGGGTATAAAAAAAATAAAGAGATGTAAGCAGCAATTCATCATTGACATTTGCGCTTTGATTTTCAGTTGTATTTTGGAAAAGAACATCTAGTTTTTCTTTGTATGGAATGGTGGTTTTAATTCCTTCATCTTCAATATTGTTTAATTTATTATACAGCAAATGACTGACTTCAAGGATGCCCTTGGTGTCAAACCAAATGTATTGATAGTTTCGTTTTTGATATAATTCGGTGGTTTCTTGTTGGTATTTTTGAAGTTCAGGATATTTTTTGAAAAAAATATCGACCAAAGTGCTGTCAAAGGGAGACAGGCTTTCTACTTTGTTAAAAGCATTGATGGTAAGAGGTAATTTTAAATTGGTATCATCCTTTTTTTTACAGGAAAGCATAGAAAGTGAAGAGCCTAAAATAAGAAGGATAAGCAGCACAATAGATTTTCTCATAGATAAAGTGAATTAGAGACTACTCTATAAATGTACAAAAAAAAGTTGCCTTAAAGTAATGAGCTTTAAGGCAACTTTTAATATTGAGAAATGTGAATACTTTCTTTTAGAATTGGAAGGCAGCTCCTACTTGAATAACTTGATTTTTAGCAGCGAGGTGCTCAAAAGTATCATCCAAACCTGTTATGTATCTAGCATTTATAGACAATCCAAGTGGTAGGTTAAGAGACGTACCAAAAGCCCATGAAGGTACAAAACTGTTTACATCAGTATAGTCAACATTGTCTGAAACTACAAAACCAAATTGAGGACCTGTTTCAAAACTTAATAATTTAACAGCATATATTTTTGCTAAAATTGGCACAGTAAGATAATCTATCTTAGTGTCTTTTGCATTGTCAACCTCAAATCCTTCTTGAGAGTATTGCACTTCAGGTTGTATGAAAAGCAAGCTCTTTACCAATGGAATTTCTCTGTAAACACCAACATAAAGTCCTGTTTTGGCTTTTGTGTCCAATCCATTTCCGGAAATGTCTGAAATATTGGCTCCTGCTCTTACTCCCCAAGATTGTGCTGAAACTGAATTAGATACTAATAGTATGAAAGCACTTAATAGTAAAATTTTTAATGATCGCATATTTTTTATTTTTAAATTAGTAACTCATTTATAGAGTTTGTTGACCTCAAAAGTAGTATAATTTTTCAATTTTTACATGAATGTACTACAAAAATACCTTTAAAAAAATATTGTAATTTGGATAAATACAGCCTTTAAGTAGTTGAATATAATTACAATACAGTGTTAAAGTTTTTAAGATATAACGCCTCTTTTTGTAATATATTATGTTAACTTTGATACAGGTCGAGTTGTGTTGCAGATTATTCAATTCAAAATATTTGAAATCAATAAGAAATATTTTTACATATATAACTTATAAATGACTAGTATGAAAGAACTTATAGAAAAAGGAAAAGAATTTTTTAAAACAAGTAGAGTTAGAAAAATTTTAAAAAGAATTGGCTTTTTTATTATTGGTTTTTTGGGGTTAATCCTGATTTTCTTTATTGGATTGCGGCTTTATTTCATTCAAAATAAAGAGAGCATAGTGACCGAGATCAATCAAAAAATCAACGATAATATTTCGGGCCATGCCAGTATTGGAGATGTGGGATACAAATTCTTAATAGGTTTTCCAAACTTTACGGTAGTTTTGAATAAAGTAGAATTGCAGGACAGTTTGTATGCCATACATAAAAGAAGTGTACTTAAAGCTGAGGAAATTGAAGTGCGATTGAATGTACTGAGTTTACTGCATAAAAAGGTAGATATTGAGAAAGTTGTCTTGATAGATACAAAAATTGATTTGTTTAAAGATAAAAATGGTGTTTCCAATTCGAATATTTTTAAGCCAAAACCAAAAACCAACAAACCGAAAAGCAAAAGAGAAACTGAAATAGGTGAGGTCGATTTCAAGAATGTTGTTTTTATTTCCCAAAACTTGCAAAGAAATAAATTGTTCCATTTTGAAGTAGCGTCTCTAAAAAGCAAAATCGATTATACAGATGACGGATTTCAAACTGATTTGTTTTTGGATGTGTTTGCCAAAAGTATGGCGTTTAATACCAAGCATGGAAGTTTTATAAAAGACAAAAGGGTAAAAGGAAAACTTGCGGTACAATTCTCTAAAGCAAAAAATAAAATTGAGGTTCTTACCGAAGATCTTGAAATTGGTGAGGATGATTTTGACATCAAAGCGAGTTTTGGTTTGGAAAAAGAGCATCCAATAATGAATATCAACATAAAAACGAATATTCTATGGTTGAATGCGGCACGTTTATTGGATCCGCATTTGTTCAAAATTCTGAATCATTTTAATATAACCAAACCGCTCGATGCCCAGTGCAGCATCATTGGAGATATGAATGCCGAGGGAGATCCCGAAATTATTGTGGATGCTCAAATCAAGGATAATGTCTTGATCTCTTCAGAGGGAGAAACCAAAGATTGCAGTTTTGAAGGTCGATATATCAATAATTTCAAGAATGGTTTGGGTAACAATGACATCAACTCAGCCGTTATCATTAAAAATTTTAGAGGAAACTATAAGGGGATACCAATAGTTATTCCTGCGGCAGCAATTAATAATTTAGAAAAACCGGTTGCAACTGGAGTCTTGCATTCCAAATTTGATGTGGAAAATTTAGGAAATGTTTTTGGTGATGAATTTATAAAGTTTAACGGAGGAACTGCAAATGTCGATTTTAAATTCAATGTAAATATTGTAGACTTACAAATTTCGAAACCTCGTTTTACAGGAAAAGTAAATATAGAAAAGGCGAACATGCTTTTAAAGTCTAAAAATCTTCCTTTTCAAACCAATATCCTTCTTGATTTTACAGACGAGGCATTATTTATTCGAAATATTAAGTACCAAAGAGATAAAAACATTGTTTACTTAGATGGGAAAATAGACAATTTTCTTAATCTGTATTATGATGATCCCGCAAAAATGGTTGCTGTCTTGAATGTCAATAGCCCTTTTATGGATGTCAAAAAATTCCTGAGTGTTTTGGCTCACGGTGAAAAAAAGAAGGAAGTTAAAAAAGTAGCCAGCAAATCAGATATTAAAAAAAGAATAACGCTTGTTGAAAAATGTCAAGTGGTTTTAAATTTGAATCTTCAAAAGATGGTGTATTCTAATTTGACTGCCAAAAATGCTAAAATTATTATTGTGGCCAAGAATAGACAATTTTTTGTCAAACAAGGAGCAATTGAAACCTGCGGGGGTAAAATCACATTCGCTTCCCAGTTAATTCCAAACGGCAATTTGTTTGATGTAAAAACAAATGTAAATATCTCAACGGTTGATATTCCTCAGTTTTTAACCTCTTTTAAAAATTTCGGAATTAAATCCTTTCAGCCTCATAACATAAAAGGACATCTTTCGGCAACTGCGGATATGTCTGCGAAAATGACTCAAAATGGTGATTTGGTTGATGATTCTGCCAAAGGGAATTTGCATTATGATATCAAAAATGGCTCGCTAACGGATTTTAAACCAATAATAAAAATAGGTAAGTTTGCTTTCCCTAATAGAGATGTAAAGCATATTGTTTTTAATGATTTGTCAGGACAATTGAATATGAGTGGTAGCCAGGTAAATGTTGACTATTTTAAAGTGAGTTCGAATGTGTTGAATTTTGATGTTGAGGGTATTTATTCATTTAAGAAAGGGACCAAATTAGGGTTGACGATTCCGCTTAGAAATCCAGCGGAGGATTATAAAATAAAAGACAAAAATGAAAGAGAAGCCAAGCGATACAAAGGAATTGTGCTGCATTTGTTGGTTGTGGACGGGAATAATGGCGAAATGAAAATTAAGATGGGAAGTCTCCCAAAGAAATAATAAAAAAGTAAAATATGAGAGTTCTATTTTTAAGTTTAATAGTATTGACATTAGTTAGTTTTGATTCTTTGCAGTATAAGGAATCTGATGAAAAAGAACAGGTTAACAGAACACTTGATGCTTGGCACAAAGCAGCAGCGGAAGCCAATGCTAAAGTCTATTTTGGAATGATGACCGAAGACGCCATTTTTATAGGAACTGACCCAACCGAAAATTGGGATTTGAAAGCGTTTCAAGCTTTTGCAAAACCTTATTTTGACAGAGGTAAAGCTTGGGATTTTAAAGCATTGGAGCGTCACATTTATTTTGATAAATCAGGTAAGCTAGCTTGGTTTGATGAACTGTTGAATACCCAAATGAAAATTTGTAGAGGTTCTGGTGTTTTGGTAAAAATAGGTAAAGAATGGAAAATTAAACACTATGTTTTGTCTATGACTGTTCCAAATGAGAATACGAATGAAGTAGTGAAAATTAAAGAAGGGATTGAGGATGTCGTGATAAAAAATCTTCAGGCAAAGAAATAATAATGTCATTTATTTGGAGTCATCTGAAAATAATAATTCCGCTAGATGGTCATCTCTTAGATAGATATCATTATAAAAACAGATCTCACCAGAATCGTTAACCCAAGCTGTAAAATAGCCAATATGAACTGGGATTTTATGTTTGAGTACGCAAGTGGTTTCCTTTACTCCTTTCATGGCCTCATTAATCCTATCGATGGGCCAGTCAGGATCATCCTTTAAAATTAGGATAGCCAATTCCTTTGCTTTGGCCACATTGATACAGCCATGGCTAAATGTTCTGTATTCCATTTCGAATAGACTTCTGGATGGAGTGTCATGAAGGTAGATGTCATTGGAATTTGGAAAGACAAATTTAACGAGCCCCAAAGAATTATTCATTCCTGGTTTTTGTCTGGCATTCCCGTTGTTCCATTCTATATTGTGTTTAGCCAGATAATTTTTGTCACGATCCATTTGTACTTTTAATTCACTTTCAATAATGCTTTTTGGAATATTCCAATAGGGACTAAACACAATATGGCTCATATTGGCACTGAAAACTACCGTTTCGGTAATGATTTGCCCCAAAAAAACATTCGATTCCAGTTCCTTTTTACCGTTTTTTTTATAAATTAATTTAAAGGATGGAATATTTATAATTATATATTCATTGGCTTTAGCCAATTTTGGATCAATCCATCTGCAGCGTTCCATATTTATCATAATGATTTTAATGCGCTCTTCGGCTGGAATGTTCATTTGTCTGATGTGTCTATATGTAATGGGATAATTAACCTTAAAACCGTTCCTTTTTTTAAAATTCAATATAGCGGCCATCATCTCATCATCGTACACATTAAGTTTGGAATCCCGTTTTAAGTCCCCGTTAATGGTAAGCCAGTGTCTTATTTGACCAATGATTTTGGAGCTGTCATTTGGTTTCAATTCCTGTGCCTCAGAAATAGAATCTATTTGATTCCAACCACCTTCTTTTTCTATTTGTCGGTATTTCTTTAAAACATCTCGCAGTTTGTAATATTGATTAAATACCAGATTTTCATTTCTGCTTAGTAATTCTGGATTGACTAATAAAGAATCCAATAGATTTGCATAAGAAATATTTTTTCTAGGGATAAACCACCCGGTTTCCTGTATTTTTTTTGTGTCCATTCCATGAAATACTTTTTGGGCATAAAAAACGTATACGGTGGATAGCATTATTTCGGTATCGGTTTGGGAAGGCTTATCAGCTGAGTTCTTATCAAAAATCCTGTCAAATTTATCTTTATAGGGTAAGTGAGGATTTAATCCTTCCTCATCAAGAAGATTTACTTTAGCAAGTAGTACATCGGCAAATTTGATAAGTCCCGTGCGATTATACCATATTGACTTATAATTTCTTTTTGCGTATATGATAGTAACATCTGACTGGTATTTTTTCAGAGAAGAATATTGTTTGAAAAAATTAATAATTGCAGTTTTGTCAATACTAATTGTAGGTTTATTGGCAGCTGTTTTTTGTTGTAGTTGGACAGAAGAAGTGGCTTCAACCGTTAGAATTTCTTTGCTGTAACGGTAGAAAGAAATGAGGGAAAGAGTCAATGCTATAATTGTTATAAATAAAACTTTTTTTTTCATCAAAAGATTATTTTACATAAAGGTACATAAATATATTTTTAGTTAAAAGTGAATGTAGTTGAAGTTTAGTGTTGAATAATTTCAGTTGTTTTTTTTGCATTTCTTTTTTGATTCAAAAAAAGGGTTTGAAAGTACGAGATAGAATATGCTTTTTAGGTATAAAGAAGTTCTGCTTAAAAATATTAGGGCATTATTAAATTCTTCATTTTTTCTTTATCAAAGTTTTCGGTCTTAAATAATTCCTTAATTTTGCCGAAATAGCAATTATATCGTGGGAAGTAAAAATAAATTAAAAAGGTTCAAAGAAAACGAAACATTCAACAATGTTTTTCAACCATCAAGAGAAGAAGTAGTAGGGGATTTGTTTCCGCTAAGGGGGAAATGGAATTCGGATTTTTTTAAGAACGAAAATCCATTGGTACTTGAATTGGGTTGTGGAAAAGGAGAATATTCTGTTGGATTGGCCGAGAGATATCCCAATAAAAACTTTGTAGGAATCGATATCAAAGGTGCCCGTTTTTGGCGTGGTGCAAAAACTGCTGTTGAAACAGGATTGCATAACGTGGCTTTTATTCGAACTCAAATCGAATTAATCAACCATATTTTTGCCGAAAATGAAGTCGATGAAATTTGGATTACTTTTCCAGATCCTCAAATAAAATACAAAAGAACGAAGCATAGAATGACGAATTCAGAATTTCTGCAATTGTACAAGAAAATTTTGAAGAAAGAAGGAGTTGTCAATCTTAAAACCGATAGTGAATTCATGCATGGCTATACATTAGGATTGCTTCATGGAGAAGGACACGAGGTTTTATACGCCAATCATAATGTGTATGTAAACGAGGGAAGTCCTGAAGAAGTTACGGCTTTTCAGACATTTTACGAGAAACAATATTTGGAAATTAACAAAGCAATTACGTATATTCGTTTTAAAATCAAATAGTTTTCAAAGATGGTTTTCAGTTTGTATACTGAGACTGCAAACAGAAACTGCAAACTAAGTATGACTCTACTATTGCCTTTTTTTCTCGGATTTATTGTAGCTGCAATAGGGATTACACCTCCGGGTTTGATTAATATGACTGCTGCAAAAGTAAGCTTGAAAGACGGTAGAAATGAGGCTATTTCTTTTGCTATTGGTGCTACAGTAATTGTTTTTTTTCAGACATTTTTAGCTTTATTATTTGCTAATTTCATTAACAGCCATCCCGAAATTATCAACCGCCTTCAGGAAATTGGGCTGTTTATTTTTATAGCGCTAACCATTTATTTTTTTTGGAAAGCCAAAAAACCAAAATTGCCTAAGTCAGAAACCAAGGTTCGCAGTAAAACGAATCGATTCTTTTTAGGAATGTTGCTGTCGGCATTGAATTTATTCCCTATTCCATATTATGTTTTTGTGTCCATTACACTTTCTACATATGGGTATTTTTATTTTTTAGAATCTTTTATTTACGCTTTTGTGGGAGGAGTGGTTACAGGTTCATTCTTGGTTTTTTATCTCTATATTGTATACTTCAAAAAAAGGGAAGCAAAATCCTCTTTTTTAATCAATAACGGAAATTATATTATTGGTGCCATTACTGGATTAGTTTCTATAATTACACTGTTCAAACTTATTAAAGGATATTTTGGATAAAATAAAATGGAAGCAACAAACGATAATTTTTTTGAAAGAGTTTATGCTGTCGTCAGGCAAATTCCATATGGGAAAGTCACTTCTTATGGTGCAATTGCCAAAGTTTTAGGGGCTGCACGTTCTGCCAGAATGGTGGGATGGGCAATGAATGCAGCGCACAATCTTGAAGATGTTCCAGCGCATCGAGTGGTCAATAGAAAAGGATTGCTAACGGGAAAGCACCATTTTGACGGAACCAATCTAATGCAGCAATTACTGGAAAGTGAAGGTATTGTTGTTGAGGATAATCAAATCATCAATTTTGAGTCCGTTTTCTGGGAGCCCAAAGTGACGGTTTAATTAATTTTACTTAATTTGTGTTTTTAAAGGACTTTGTAATTGCAAAAATGAGAACTGTAATTATAGATGTTAATATGTGATACTATCAATAAATACAATCCAAATTCTTTATAATAAGAACATAATCCGTTATCTTTGCAATCTAAAATTAGTTTAAATAAAGATAGCTTTTAGAAGCGTTTTAGGCTGAATTTTTAATAATGAAATCACTGGATTCGAATTAAAATTAATTTTAAGTGATAGGATGTTCCAAATAAAAATAATAATTACGCATGAAATTAGATAGAAAAGATATTCTTAAGGCACTAGAAACAATTACTATTGCTGGTGAAGGTAAAAATATGGTAGAAAGTGGCGCTATTGCAAACGTGGTCACTTTTGGAGATGAAGTGGTCGTGGATTTGTTGTTGCATACACCAGCGATGCACATCAAGAAAAGAGCTGAGGATGATATTAGAAAAACGATACATGAGTTAGTTTCGCCAGATGCCAAAATTAAAGTAAACATAAAAGTAGAAGTTCCGGAAAAGAATGAAATCAAAGGAAAGGCTATTCCGGGTATAAAAAATATTATTGCAGTTGCTTCAGGAAAAGGAGGAGTTGGAAAATCTACGGTTACGGCAAATTTAGCAGTATCGTTGGCTAAAATGGGTTTTGCAGTGGGAATATTGGATGCTGATATTTACGGACCATCTATGCCAATCATGTTTGATGTAGAAAATGAAAAACCAATTTCAGTTGAAGTTGATGGGAAATCGAAGATGAAACCTGTGGAAAGTTATGGTGTAAAAATGCTTTCTATCGGATTCTTTACTTCGCCAAGTCAAGCTGTAATATGGAGAGGTCCAATGGCTTCTAAAGCGTTAAATCAAATGATTTTTGATGCTAATTGGGGAGAATTAGACTTTATGTTGATTGATTTGCCTCCTGGAACAGGGGATATTCATTTGTCAATTATGCAATCACTACCTGTTACAGGTGCTGTTGTGGTAAGTACACCACAAGCTGTTGCTTTGGCTGATGCCAAGAAAGGGGTTTCTATGTTTTTATCAGAAGCGATAAATGTTCCTGTTTTGGGAATTGTAGAAAACATGGCCTATTTTACTCCAGAAGAATTGCCTAACAATAAATATTATATCTTTGGAAAAGAAGGAGCTAAAGACCTAGCACAAGATCTAGGAGTTGCTTTTCTTGGAGAAGTGCCAATTGTACAGTCTATTCGCGAAGCGGGTGATTATGGTCGTCCAGCAGCATTGCAAACGGGTTCTATTATTGAAAATGTTTTTGACGAGATAACAAGAAACGTAGTTACTGAAGTAGTCAATAGAAATGAAAATTTGGAACCTACTGAAGCAATCAAAATTACTACAATGGCCGGATGTTCGGCTGTTAAAAAATAAGACGCCGATTTTTTTGAATAGCAATTCAAATAGGATAAACCAAGAATTACTAATGTGTAATTCCTTCCTTAAAATATTGGTAGGCCGAAAAAGAACAATAGATATCAACTTATGAAAACAGAAGAATTAACAAATAATGTTTTAAGAGCGCTAGACGAAATCAGACCTTTTCTGAATTCAGATGGTGGAGACATTACGCTTATTTCAATTGATGAAGGAAAACACGTAAAAGTACGCCTTGAAGGAGCATGTACAAGTTGTAGTGTGAATCAAATGACGTTAAGAGCCGGAGTGGAGACAACCATCAAAAAGTATGCTCCTCAAATAGAAACGGTTGTTAATATTATGTAAGAAACTGAAAAATAGATTATTATTTGTTTTTATTAATCTTTGGAATTACTTTTTAATAAAAAAAAGCCAAGTATAAAATGACAAAAATCATGTTCACTCTTGTTAAATAGATGGTTCATACTTGTTAAAAATCAATAAAATGGTTTTTTTTAAAGATTATTATTAGCAAATTACCAATAAAGCCGCCGTTTTTTTTGTTATACGCAAAAAACAATGTGAATAATTCAATATTTTTTTCTTTGAAAATTCAAATAAAAATTTACATTTGTAGCACTAACCTATAAAATTTGAATTATGAAAAAGCAGTACTTATTAATTATTCTATTTTTGTGTTTTTCTAAAAATTACGGACAAGAACCGATTCAAGAGGCATATGTGTCAAAAACGTATGTTAATGTTGATGATGAATGGAGTGAAGTTAATTTCAGTTCTATGGTTAATATTGCCTCAAATAGGAAAGGCCAATTAAAGATAACCAACGCTGAATTTTTGAGAGATCTTAGTGATGGTAAAGCTAATATGGTCGAAAAAAGTGCCTATGATTCGGCTGAATTTACCTCTCAGACACTGATCAAAGAAAAAACAGAAAAAAATGGTTTATTAAATATAACATTTGAAGGTAATTTGGTGTTTAAGACTTTTGACAAAGCTTATACAGCAGCTTCAAGGATTATTTTTATAGTGAATCAGGCAGATATTGTTGGTTTGAAAATTTTCAACAAGGAAAATCGTAAAGAATACGCATTAGATCTTACAATAAAAGATTAGAATCGAAGTTTTAAACAACTCCGATTTTTTAAATAAAAAGTTAAATTATAGATGGACGTTTTAATAAAAATTAAAGATAGAGAAGGAGTTGTTCATGAATTACAAGCCCCGACAGATATGGCGATGAACATAATGGAATTATGCAAAGCCTATGAGCTTCCAGTTGAGGGAACTTGCGGAGGAATGGCGATGTGTGCTTCTTGTCAATGTTATGTTCTTAATGATATTCCGTTGCCGGATATGGGTGATGATGAGGAAGCTATGCTGTCTGAAGCTTTTTACGTAAAATCAAATAGCCGTTTGGGTTGCCAAATTCCTATTACAGAAAGTCTTGAAGGATTGGAGTTGGAATTGGCTCCCGAAAATTAAGGGAATGTCTCACTAATATTATAAACAAAAAGTACTCTTCGAAAAATATTTTTCGAAGAGTACTTTTTGTTTATAATTATATAGTTGTGCTTAGTAATTGCGAATTATTAAACAGCAAGAATTTTTACAAATCCATTAATAAGAAGATAAAAAGAGTATTTTATTGTATTAAACCATTTCGGTTTTTAAGATAATTTGTTCTTCGATAGCATCCCAAAGGCCTATTCTTTTTTCTAAAGCCAAAATTGAAATCGCTTCCACTTCTGACCAATTTTTTGGATTTTCGCCACAAAGTTCAGTAATCATTGTCATTGCCATAGGGCCATGCTCATCAGCATCCAATTCGATATGTCTTTCAAAGTAATAAAGTAGTTTGTTTAAATCATTATCTGGAAATTTTGATTGAAAATTTTTCAGAATTTCTGTAAACATTTTTGGAATCAAATCTTCTCTGCCAAAAGTAAATGCAGCGGCTATCTTGTGTGGTTTTCCCTCTTCAATGACTCTAAACGTAAAATCAAGAAACTCTTTTATATTTGGGTGTAAATCGCTTTTTTTGATGGCAACAAATATATTGTGAAGTGAATTTACTTCGTCCAAAAAAGCTTCAATACCAGTTGTTTTGGCGCCGCAATCTTGCATTGCCTCTATGTACATTTCAAAATGACTTAAACGTCGACCATCAATACTTAAATCACTTTCCTCTGCCAATACAATTTCATTAATTAAATATCTGGTTTCAGGATGTGCTGTGGCAAACCAAGGTGTTGAAGTGCATGTTAATTTGTTTTGCAAAGCTTTTAACAAAGACATAAAATCCCAAACTGCATATACGTGGTTTTCTAAGAATTGATGTAAATCTTCAATATTGTTTATTTTATTGTATAAAGAATGGTTTAATAACTGTTGTTTTTGAGTTTGAATGCCTGTGTTGATTGTTGCAATATTCATTACTTTTCTTTTTTGTGTAAAATTAGAAAAGCTTCTCGTTACCAAGAAGCTTTGACTATCAATTTTATAAATACTTTAATAGTTGTTTAGTTCTATTTGAAAGCAGGAATTCCAGTAACGTCCATTCCTGTAATCAATAAATGAATGTCATGTGTGCCTTCGTATGTAATTACGGATTCTAAGTTCATCATATGACGCATGATGGAATATTCTCCGGTGATTCCCATTCCTCCTAGTATTTGTCTGGCTTCACGTGCAATATGGAGTGCCATATCCACATTATTTCTTTTGGCCATAGAAATTTGTGCAGTTGTTGCTCTTCCTTCGTTTCTTAGAACACCAAGCCTCCAAGTTAGTAATTGAGCTTTAGTGATTTCGGTAATCATTTCGGCCAATTTTTTTTGTTGTAATTGAGTTCCTGCAATAGGCTTTTCAAACTGAATTCTTTCTTTAGCATAACGCAAAGCAGTATCATAACAGTCCATCGCAGCACCAATAGCTCCCCATGCAATTCCGTAACGAGCTGAATCTAAGCAGCCTAATGGTGCTCCTAATCCAGATTTATTTGGCAATAAATTCTCTTTAGGTACTTTTACATTGTCAAATATTAATTCACCAGTAGATGAAGCTCTAAGGGACCACTTGTTATGCGTTTCTGGAGTTGTAAAACCTTCCATTCCACGTTCTACGATTAATCCGTGAATTCTTCCTTCTTCATTTTTTGCCCAAACAATAGCAATATCTGCGAAAGGAGCATTTGAAATCCACATTTTAGCCCCATTCAAAAGATAGTGGTCACCCATATCTTTAAAATTAGTAATCATACTTCCTGGATCCGAGCCATGATTGGGTTCGGTTAAACCAAAACAACCCATGAATTCTCCTGTAGCCAGTTTTGGTAAATATTTCATTCTTTGTTCTTCGTTTCCGTATTTCCAAATAGGATACATTACCAATGAAGATTGTACTGATGAAGTTGAGCGAACTCCTGAATCACCACGTTCAATTTCTTGCATAATTAATCCGTAAGAGATTTGGTCTAATCCTGCTCCACCATATTCTGCAGGGATATAAGGTCCAAAACCGCCTATCTCACCGAGTCCTTTTATAATTTGTTTAGGAAATTCAGCTTTTTGAGCGTATTCTTCTATAATGGGAGAAACTTCGCGTTTTACCCAAGCACGGGCGGAATCACGAACAAGTTTGTGTTCCTCACTTAATAAATCATCTAGATTGTAATAATCTGGGGCTTGAAATAAATCGGGTCTCATAATATAACTGTTTTATTGATACAAATCTACATAAAGAAATATAACAAAACTAAAATAAATTGTTATAAAAATAATTTAACAAAAAAATAATTTCATAATCTTGATATGTGACAATGTATTTGAAGGCGTTTCACAATACTGCAATTATTGGCAATCAAACAACTGGATCTGATGAAGGAAATAATAGTTTAAAATAACTAAAGAATTTCAAACATTATTTCCGTGATAAAGTATTTTTATTTTGACAAAAAAGTAATCTAATACATAAGATTATTGTTTATATATAAGTGTAACAGATGGTTATGTGGTAGCGAGAAAGTGAAGATGAAGTATTGGATTGAGCTGTACAATTTTGTAATATTGCTAAATAAATGGATAGACATTTATCCTTTATTTTTCCCTCAAATTAACCCAAATCAAAATTATGAAAAAGAAAATTGTACTTATTTTATTTCTACTAGTAGGAGCAATAGGGTATTCGCAAACCTTAGATTGTAGTAAATTAAAAAACATAAAAGCATATAATCCGGATTATCCTACAAGGACTTTCGTGATAAAAGGAGCTACCCAAGAAAGTTATGATAAAGGAGCACTTCAATTGGTTTGGAATGTTAAGTGGACAACCGACTGTGAATATGAAGTTACCTGTGTAAAAAAACTTGGTGAATCTCAGATGGAAGTGGGTGATAGAATCATTATGACAATTGTGAGTATTGACGGAGATTGTTTTACTGTTAAAAGAACTTTTTTTGCTAAAAATTTTCCAGAAGGAGATGTTGACCCTGGGAGTACGTATTGTTTAGCTAAATAATAGTTAGCTATTTAATAAATATTTATTGTCAAAGATGAAGTGATTTTATCTCTACAATATCTGTTAACCCGGATCTTTTTTAGAAGATAAATTAGCTTGATATAAGTAATAAGCCTTAGTAATGTTGTGATTTTTTGAATCTCAATATACTAGGGCTTATTGTTTTTTATTATTTACCAGATCCACCATTCGACTTTGGCTCCTATATATTGCCCCCAACTTTTGATGCCACTTTGAGCGAGATAGGGTGAGTAGAGATTGTTGGAAGCAAATTGATTATAATGGGCCACGCTATAAACGAATCTAAAATGTGGTCTTGCCCAAACACTTCGCTCGGATGTTGGAACTAATGTTGGAGCAATGGTAAATTTGGTCATTTGGGCAAAATCCTGTGTACCGTCCTTTCGCCAAGCCAGATCAACTTCATGGAGCAAATGCAGCCAGTTTTTGATATACCAAGTGCCTCTTGCTCCAAAAGCAATATCCTGTTTTCTGTTGAATAATATTTGTTTGCCCAGATAATCAGTTGTGGTGTTTAGACTATCACTAGCGCCTCTGCTTTTGGTGTAAATTGCATATCCATTTAAAGAATAATTTTTGTTGAAATTCAATAAAAAAGTTTCAGTAAGGGCAAGTGAATAGGCTTTCCTGAAACTATTCGTTTCTAGATTAGGTCCGCCATAAGTTATGTAGGTCCGGCTACTTCCACCATCACCTCCATTGGCAATTCCTGCGCCATAACGGGCACTTATCGCATTAAAGGAACCTGGTAGTCTGGATGAAATATTTTTAAAATATTTTGCTCCAACTACATAACCTACATCGGCTGGGTAATTGTATTTTGTGGTTGCGTCTTGAGTGGTTCCTGATGGGAGTCGTTGAAATTCGCCGAGTAATTTTATATAACCTTTTTTTGTTATTAGAGTATGCTCCAGTATGGAGATGTATCTGTTGCGTAATCCCAAAGTGGGAGTTCCATTTACAATATTAAGGTAGAAATTGGGTGGAAGTGTCGAGGTAGTATCGATGGAACCCGTATAGATAACAGAAAACTGAGTGTTTTTGTGTTTTATGCCAACGCCTTGTCCTGAATGATCATCAAAATAATAATGGTCAATAATATGTATATCATCACCTCGAAATAATCGCGCTCCTAACCATACGCTCCAATTACT
>NZ_DASTTN010000293.1:0-6457 GCF_035760125.1 Flavobacterium sp. | reverse complement strand
AAACTTTGCATTTACAGGACATTATTCGTGGAGATGTGAAATTTGAAACTAGTCTTTTGGATGATAAAGTGTTATTCAAAAGTGACGGAATGCCAACCTACCATTTGGCTAATATCGTTGATGACCATTTAATGGAAACTTCACACGTTATTCGTGGAGAAGAATGGTTGCCTTCCATGCCATTACACGTAATGTTATACCGTGCATTTGGTTGGGATGCTCCTGAATTTGCACATTTACCATTGATTTTAAAACCAATTGGAAACGGTAAACTATCAAAACGTGACGGAGATAAAATGGGATTCCCAGTATTTCCGTTGGAATGGAAAACAGAAGAAGGCATTTCATCTGGATACAGAGAGAAAGGTTTTTTTCCGGAAACAGTTGTAAACTTTTTAGCATTATTAGGTTGGAATGATGGAACCGATAAAGAACTTTTCTCTTTAGAAGAATTAACAGAAGCTTTTGATTTAAAAAGAGTACATAAATCGGGAGCAAAATTTGATCCAGAAAAAAACAAATGGTTCAATCATCAATATTTGATGAAAAAAGATGATACTATTTTAGCTGAAGAATTCTCTAAGATTATTGAATTAAAGCATCTAAATAGATATTATTCATTAATCGAAATGACAAAAATTGTTTCATTGATTAAAGATAGAGCGCACTTTGTTTCTGAATTTTGGGAAATGAGTGATTTCTTTTTTATCGCACCAACAAGTTATGATGAAAAAGCAAGCAAAAATTGGAAAGCTGAAACACCTACATTAATGCAAGAATTAATATCGGTAATCGAAGAAATAAGTGATTTTACTTCTTTAAATATTGAAACAATTGTAAAAGATTGGATGACAAAAAACGAAATTGGAATGGGTAAAGTGATGCAGCCGTTTCGACTGAGTTTGGTTGGAGCACTGAAAGGTCCTCACCTATTTGATATTGTTGAAGTCATTGGAAAACAAGAAACTATTTCAAGACTACAAAATGCAATAGCAACATTATAAAACAAAAAGCTCCCAAAATGATTGGGAGCTTTTTTTATTTAAGACATTCGATATAAACAGGCGAATTAAAAAAATCTAAAATAGCTAGATTAAGATTCTGAAAAGATGTGTTATCATATGATGAAATTCGATCCATCAACAAGTTGCAGTCTTTAAAATAGAATTGAATTTTAGAAAAAATATCACCACGTACTGAGACTGATTTAGGCTTTTTAAGATTGTCAAATTGAAGACTATCTAATATACCGCTATTTGAATCTACTATATAAAAAACATAATTTACAAGATTACTATCCTCATCATCCGAAGACGTAGATGAAAGAATGAGCAATTTAGAAGCAGTCTCTGATAAAACAAAATAGCCATTTATCTCTTTTGAATTGTTTAATTTGAACGTTTTAAATTTATTCTTCCCAATGAGAATAAAATCAAAATCTTTAAAGCTTATCTTCTTTTCAATTTCTGAGTTTTCAAGTTTATAAAAAACAGTCTTTTCAACATAGTCAATTCGAAAAAAATTCGTTTTGATAGCAATTTTAGATCCACTATTAGTAAGAATAAAACTTTGAAAAGATTCCATAGAAAAAGAATTCACACTAAATAATAATATTAAAAAGTAAAAGTGTTTCATTAAAAGCAGGTTATGATTAAGTTATCAAAAATACAGTTATAGTAATTCTTGGCTGTTAACAAATTATGAATCATAGATTATTAAATAAAATTACAAGACTTAACTTTTGTAACTTTAAAGATATTCTTACGTATAACTTACACGAACTTAAAAACTTAAACCATGAACATTTCCTTTATTTTTATAATCATCTTCGGATTGATTATTTTTCTTTCCTCTTTTTTTACAGTAAAGCAACAAACGAGTATTATTATCGAGCGTTTTGGAAAATTCTTGAGCGTAAGAAATTCGGGTTTACAATTTAAAATTCCATTAATAGATAGAATTGCAGGTCGAGTAAACTTAAGAATTCAACAATTAGATGTTTTGATTGAAACCAAAACAAAAGACAATGTTTTCATCAAAATGAAAGTTTCAGTCCAGTTTAAAGTGATTCAAGAACACGTCTATAATGCTTTTTATAAATTAGAATATCCGCACGATCAGATTACGGCTTATGTATTTGATGTTGTCCGCGCTGAAGTTCCAAAGTTGATATTAGATGATGTCTTCGAAAGAAAAGATGACATTGCCATAGGTGTAAAACGCGAGTTAAACGAGGCAATGTTGACTTATGGTTATGATATTATCAATACATTGGTTACTGATATAGACCCAGATATTCAAGTGAAAAATGCAATGAATAGAATTAATGCTGCCGATAGGGAAAAAACAGCAGCTATGTTCGAATCTGAAGCACAAAGAATAAGAATTGTGGCCAAAGCCAAAGCAGAAGCAGAAAGTAAAAAACTTCAAGGTCAAGGTATTGCAGACCAACGAAGAGAAATAGCGCGTGGGTTGGTAGAAAGCGTAGAAGTTTTAAACAACGTTGGGATAAATTCCCAAGAAGCATCAGCTTTAATAGTAATTACACAACATTATGATACTTTACAAGCAATTGGCGCAGACACAAATTCAAATTTGATATTGCTGCCAAACTCTCCACAAGCAGCCAGTGATATGTTAAACAGTATGGTTACTAGTTTTACTGCTTCAAATATTATTGGAGAAGAAATGAAAAAGCAACCAAAAAGAGTCAAAAAAACAGATAATACGGCTATAGACTATAATCCGTCTGATACTTCAGATTCAGTAGAACCAGCATAAAAAGAAAATGTTTTTACAATAAAAAAGAGGCTTAATTGCCTCTTTTTCTATTTATAAAATAACTAATAACATATGGAATCACAGCTTTAATAACTGAAAGTAATTTATTTGGAATGGCTTCCTTATATGGTTCTAAAAATCCACTGACAATATTTTCGGGAGTTATAGTCTCTTTTGTTCTTTGAATACTTAAAACTAATCTTTGGTAGCTAATCTCTTTTTCTAATTTTAAGATTTCTAGGTCACGATCAATTGATGCATAGGATGAATATTTTTTGGTCTCCATAATTAATCGTTAAAAAAGATTTCTGAAAATTTTTCCAAAATTGGTCCTTCAATTACTTTTTCCTTAACTAAAAATAAAAGGAAAGTCATAATTAAATAAAATGCTCCAACAATCAAAAATCCAATTGCATAACTGTCATAATAAGTACCAATTGCAAGAGCTGCCGCTAAAGAGCCAAATAACAAAACCATACTAAAACACAATAAAATCAAAGTAAACTTCAAAATCATTGTTGTTGATTTCATTGCAACCTTGAAACCCCACAATTTATAATAAGAAGCTGACTTTTCAAAATAAGCTTGAGCTTGTTCCTGAATACTATCTGTGTTTTCTTTTATTTTATCAAAAGCCATAGATGCTGGTTTTATTTCTGAAATTTAGCATTTTTTAATTTAAGTTCCGCTAATTTATTTTCTAAAAACGAAATAACATCCTCAGTCTTATGACTTAATGAAGAAACAATATTTTGATAATTACCATCAATATCATCTTTGCCTATTAAATCCTTTGCCTTTCCAACCAACTTTTCGGATACATCATGAAATTTATCCTGAAGATTATGTTTGGCATCATCAAAACCATCTTTAATTTTTTCTCTAGTTTTGGATCCTTTATCTGGTGCAAACAAAATTCCAATACCTGCGCCTATAGCTGCACCAACCAAAATAGCTACAATTGTATTCCCAGTATTATTTGACATAAAATTTAAAGTTTAAAGGTTACTACTTATAAAAATACAACTTTATTAACAAACATGTGTTAACAAGCAGTTAAAGTAGAATATATTGGCTAAAAAATCAAAATTAGACCTTTGTCTGAAATAAAAAACAAAAATGGTCTATTGGTATACAAAATAAATAAAAATGTTTTAAAACGAACATATGAAAGTCAATTTTAATCAATAATAACTATTAAAATTTATTAAATGATATTAAAAATAAATAATAATTTTAAACTATTATTATAAAATTATAATCACAAAAAATTATAATCTATAAAAAAGAACTTTTTTGTAAAAAAGTAATGAAAACAGAATTGGTGAATAAAAAAAGGGTCATTTTTTATAAAAAATTAAAATAACAACTTCTAAGAAATAAAAATTTTAAAAATATAAATTAACATAGACAAAACTTAAAAACGTCTTAAAATTAATTTATGGAGGTTGATTTTAATAATTAATTTTTATAATATTTTTAAAATTAATCAATATTATATATAATAAAAAAGTGCTTTATAAAAAGCACTTTTAATTGATAAAAACTATATGTTAATTTTAAATTGAATTAAGTACTTCTAATACTTTTTCATTTTTTTCAGTATTTCTTAATTCTGTAATTTGGGCTTCGAAAACAGAACTATTAACTAAATCTCTTTTTAGATTTAATAATACAAAAATACGTACCGTTGCCAATTGACTTTTCAAAGACATAGTATATAATTTATTTACAATCTCTAAATCGATATCATTTGCTTTCACTTTATCAGAAAAATGCAAAAGTAAATTGGCAAACAATAAAGAATTGTTGTCATTCTTCACATTTTTAACCAATGTTTGACAAAGTAAACTAAAATTATCAATTGATTTGATGTTTTCAACAATGGTGTTTAAAAGCAAAGAAGCATTCTTTTCGTCTTTTTCTTTTACATATTTATTGATCTCTTTTTGAGTATTCATCAAAAGATTAGCTTCTTTCTTGTCCTTCTCTTCCCAAGCATCTTTAAGTCCAACTGTCTTGTTAAATACTAATTTTAAGTCAGTTGCATCTTTATCAACAACAAAATAACCTAAACGTTGAAACTGAAAATGGTCTCCAATATTAGCTTCTGACAAACTTGGTTCCACAAAACCTTTAACGATTTGTAACGATTCAGCATTCATAAATTCCAAGAAACTTTTCTCTTTATGACTGTCTGGAGCTTCGTCTATAAACAAACGGTCGTACAAACGAATTTCGGCTTCAACAGCATGAGAAATGGAAACCCAATGCAATGTTCCAGCCACTTTACGTTTACTAGCCTCACTCCCACTTCCACTCAAAGAATCTGTATCATAAGTAACTTGAATTTCGGTAATATTTCCATTAGCATCTTTTGTAACACTTTCTCCTTTAATGATATATCCATTTTTAAGGCGTACTTCATTTCCGATACTCAAACGGAAAAATTTAGCTGGAGCCACTTCTAGGAAATCATCTCTTTCGATATACAATTCACGAGAAAAAGGCACTTTTCTATATCCTGCAGATTCATCTTCTTGGTTATTTTCAGCTTCAAGCCACTCCTCTACTCCTTCTGGATAATTGGTGATTACTACTTTTACAGGATCCAAAACAGCCATAACTCTAGGGGCCGTTTTGTTTAAATCTTCACGTAAACAGAAATCCAAAAGTGATACATCAATAATATTTTCACGTTTTGCAACTCCAATTACCTCACAAAATTTACGGATTGCAGCTGCAGTATAACCACGTCTTCTTAAACCGGAAATAGTAGGCATTCTAGGATCGTCCCAACCATCAACTATATTTTCCTGTACCAATTGCAAAAGCTTACGCTTACTCATAACGGTATAATTCAAGTTCAAACGAGCAAACTCATATTGATGTGGACGCACTTGATTTTCATCATAAATTTGATCCAAAAACCAATCGTATAATTCACGGTGCATCACAAATTCCAAAGTACAAATAGAGTGAGAAATTTGTTCAATAAAGTCACTTTCACCATGAGCATAATCATACATCGGGTAAATATTCCAGTCATTTCCTGTACGGTGATGATGACGGTGTAATATTCTGTACATCAATGGATCACGCATCAACATATTCGATGATGCCATATCAATTTTAGCTCTCAAAACGTGACTTCCTTCAGGAAAATCGCCATTTTTCATTCCTTCAAAAAGAGTCAAATTTTCTTCAATAGAACGATTTCTATAAGGTCCATCTACACCAGGTTGAGTTGGTGTTCCTTTTTGAGTTGCCATATCTTCAGAAGACTGACTATCAACATAGGCCTTACCATTTTTAATCATAGTAACTGCCCATTCATATAATTGTTGGAAATAATCAGATGAATACAATTCCTCAGACCAATTGAACCCCAACCATTTTAAATCTTCTTTGATAGCATCTACATATTCCTGCTCTTCTTTGGCTGGATTCGTATCGTCGAAACGTAAATTGACTGGCGCATTGTACTTTAAACCCAAACCAAAATTCAAGCAAATGGATTTGGCGTGGCCAATATGCAAATATCCATTAGGTTCTGGTGGAAAACGAAAGCGTAATTTATCTTGCGGAAAACCGTTTGTTAAACTGTCTTCTATAATTTGTTCAATAAAATGAAGTGATTTCTCTTCTGATGCCATTTTTATAAATTTTAGCAAAG
>NZ_DASTTN010000292.1:0-4724 GCF_035760125.1 Flavobacterium sp. | reverse complement strand
GGTTTATTGATTTTAAATACTGCAGTAATTCTTTGGCATGGCATCCATAAGTTCCTAAATGGACATCACTTATAATCACTAGTGGAATTTTTCTTTTCCTTTTCATTTTTAGTTTTTGCGAAAGTAAGACCGCTATGTTATTCTAATGTATTCTATATGTTATTTGTATATAAAAAATCCGTCTCATTTATTTAACGAGACGGATTTTTGGTTGAATAAAGAATTTCTTAATTTTTTACGTTTACTCGAATTCCTTTGGTATGACTTGTGAATTCTGGAGCATACATACTTTCAATTGTTGAAATTCCGTTGGAGAAATCACCTAGATTATTTACTCGAATGTCATATTCCAGAACATAAGTTCCTTTGTTTATTTGATCAAAAAAGAAATGGGTTGCAGTGTCTTTAGTACTTTTATAGAAACCCAATCCGTCTTTGTATTCATAGCTCGAAAGTACATCTACAGGTTCGAAACAAGCAGCACGCATATCTTTTAAGTGAATAAATTCCACATCTTCTTTGATTGTAATAATTAACCGAACAGTAACCAAATCGCCTATTTTTAATCCATTTTTGGCTGTTATTTTTTGTAATTCATCTCCTTTTATGGCGCTTTTCTTTAGGTATAATTCTTTGGAAACGGATAAAACGTTACCTGGATTGGTTTTGATTTTATCCAAGTCTTCAAAGTATTGCCAATAAACACCTCCAAAACCCGGAACTTTCGATTTGTTTTCGATTGAAATCGTGGCCATATCTTTTTTGATTTCATCGGCTTTCCAATTGAGTTTGATATAACCAGTCTCAGCTTCTTTTTCATTTTCGGACAGTTTTTTACTTACTATTTTCTGCTCTCCAATTTGGAAAATTGTATTGTCTTTTACACTCAGCCAATCAGAGCCTTGCATTAGTAGTGCATAAACAGCTTCGGTGGTTCCTTTTGTGGTTGGCCAGTTTTTGGTTTGCTTGTTTTTGAGTAGCCAAACTTTCATCGCATCGACAGATTTTGTGTCGTTATTAATTTCTGAAAAAGCTTCAATTAATAAAGCTTGAGTTTCGATAGGCGCTTGATACCAGTAGAAGCCTACTTTGTTTGCAATCCAATACATACCCCAATCTTCGTTGTTGGAAGCCGTTTCTTTTAGACTTTCAAGAATTTTTTTGGCCGTTGCTTTTTCGTCAAAACGATTCAGTACCAGAGCGGTCATTCCTTTTTCATATAAAGAATAATTTAGCCAGTTTTCTTTGGCAGTTTCTAAATAGCGTTTGGTTATTTTCTTTAAAGTATCAGAAAGAGGATAATCTTTTAAATAAAAACTTCGGGTATAGAGATAGTGTAAATCGGAATTGGGATTTATCCAAATTAATTTGTCTGTTGTTTTCAGGTTTTGAGTTCTGATTTTATGATACTCTAAAAATTTTCTATCAAGAAACGGAATCCCTTTTTCAGAAATTTTATCTATTTTTTCAATAGTTGCATCATCAGCATTTAATTTTGCCAAATGCCCTAATCCTGCCAAAATATGTCTGGTGATGTATTCGTTTTCGTCGTTTCCGTCAAACCAAGAAAATCCTCCAGAAGATTTTTGCTTTTGTTTTAATTTGTCGAAAGTAGTTTGCTGTGTGCTTTTCATTTTTTCTAAATCAAAAAGTAATGCCAGATTCTTTTTCTTTTCGTCTTCACTTTGGGCATCGTTTAGCCAAGGCGTTTCGGCAAGAATCATCGATTTTAATTCCTCATTTTCTTCCAGTTTCGAATTCAATTTTCCGTTTTTTCTCCAATCTTCAAAAACGGTTGCGATTTTTGGATTACTCGAAATGATTTCCGAAGCTAGAGCATTTGCATAAAATCGGGCGAAAGTTTGTTCGGCACATTCGTGTTCGTATTCCATCAAGTATGGAAGTGATTGAATGGCAATCCAAGATGGATTTGAAGTATATTCCAGTGTAAACTGTTGGTTTTTTAAAGTACTCGAATTGTTGTTTTTTAGATTCTCAAACGTGTATTCTTTTTTTGAATTTTCCCGAATCCAAATAGAAATACTTTCGGTTACTAGCATATTATTGGTTAAAACTGGGAGTATGTTTTCTTCTCCATCAGAGAAATTCCCAGCTTTTGCCAAAATTTTATATTGAACCCCTTGCAGCCCTTCGGGAATTGCAATTGTCCAATTGACAGTTGTACTTGCAAAAGAAGCAATAGTAAAGTTTTTGACGTTTTTTGCATTAAGCATTTTGATATCTATTGGCTGCATGGTGGTTGCATCAAAAAGCTGTAAAACAGCAATTCCTGTTTTCCCTTCATTGGTCATATTTGAGATTTTGGAGCTGATAACAATGGTATCTTTTTCTCTAAAGAATCTGGGAAAATTTGGTATTACCATCAGGTCTTTTTGGGTAATGACACTTTTTTCTAAATAACCTGAAACTGCCTCTTTATTGTGTGCCAATAAGCGGAGTTTCCAGGCAGTCAATGCATCTGGAGAAGTAAAATTAAAGCTCACTTTTCCATTGGCGTCTGTTTTTAGATTGGGAAAAAAGAAAGCAGTTTCAGATGGATTTTTTCTGGCTTTAACTTGACTTAAAGCTTCAAGAGCTTTTTTGGTAGTGATAATGATGACTCCGTTTTTTCCTTTTTCTCCGTATAAAGCAGTTGCTTTTCCATTTTTTATTACTTCCACAGAAAGAATGTCGTTTGGAGAAATTAATTTTACTTGCTCAGCAGTCATAGGTTCTCCATCTACAACATATAAAGGAGTTTTTCCATTACTGTTAGCTGTCTCTTTGATTGTAACTCCCGACGCCTTGCCTTCAAGCTCCATTTCAATACCAGCCAAACTATGAACAGATGTATCTTCTTCAATTATTTCAGCAGCTGTAGTCAGATTTTTCTTTTTCATTGAACCAAAACCTGTAACAACAACTTCCTTTAACGAAGATTCTTCTTGGTCCAATTGAACATCTAACTGATTGGAATTAATGTTAATGGTTTGTGATTTAAGACCTATGTAGGAAATTTTTAATATTTCTCCAATTGCTGCTTCAATTTCATAATAGCCGTCAAAATCGGTTGAAGTGATTCTTTGTGTTCCGTTTATTGAGAGATATACTCCAGGTAGAGGAAGTCCTGTGTCGTCTGTAATAATACCCGAAATTAATTTTGCATTAAGTGGTTTTTTGATTTTTTTGGTGAGTTGTTTTTGGTATTCTCTTTGCTGATACACAGAATAATGTTCATTAAAATCAAATCCAAACCAAATCAATTTTGTGGTTTCATTATTGAGTTCGATGCTTTTTATATATGGATTGAGATTGCGGATTGATGAATTGGTTTTGTCAAATCCTATAGAGGATCTATAATTCAATCCATTGTGCATATAGCAGTCAAAATATAAAGTCGGCCAATTTTGTTTTGTAAATTGATCCAATGAGCTGTCATACATCGATGCCAGTATTTCTGATTCTTTAGTAGTATTGGTGGCATTCAATTTAAAAGACCAATTTTCGGCACTCCCAGGTCGTATTTTATTTCTAAAACTTTCAACATCTAATAGTAGTAATTTGGGTTCTTCTGCCTTTAAAACCACAACCAAATTTTGGGCATAGGTTTGGTTTTCGAAAACACTTTCAAAACCTATATTTACGAAATTTTTAAATTCATTCCCCAACGGAATTTTTACAATGGCTTGATTGTTTTTTAAAGTCGTATTTTCTTCAAAAAACAGATTACCATCATAATTCCCAGTTGTGATGATGAAAAGTTCGGGAATGGCTGATTTTAGTTGCACCAATATAAAACCGTCTTTTTTTGGATCATTATTGAGTTGTTTTAAAGTAATCAGTTTGCTTAGGTTTAGAGTATCTTCACTTTGGGCAATTTCAAAAAACGTACTTACTGTAATTGGGTTGTCAAATTTGTCTTTTGCCGTAAAATCGATTCTGTAATTTCCAGATTTGTAATCAGAAATGAAATCAAGAGAGAAGGATTTATCTTTTTCAGTATTTACTGAATTAGTAAAAACCAAAATACCTTGCTCTAATTGGAAGTCTGTTCGTTCATTAATTTCGTAAGGGAAAAGACGATTAAAATCTTGATCGGAAATACTTTTGACATCAGGGATTTCCCAAACCCTAGGTTTAAATTTTGAACCATTTTCTTTTAGCAGATACAATTTTATTTCT
Source organism: Flavobacterium sp. (assembly GCF_035760125.1). Taxonomy (GTDB): domain Bacteria; phylum Bacteroidota; class Bacteroidia; order Flavobacteriales; family Flavobacteriaceae; genus Flavobacterium. Next base: position 542 of record NZ_DASTTN010000292.1, on the reverse strand, counting down.
CCTTTGGCAGCCACAAATTCCCCGTTAAGATTGGTGCTATTGAGCAAAATTTCGTTTTTGTTTTTTGTTTCTATTTTTTTTGGAATTGTAGCTTTTAGTTCCAAAGTGTGATAGCCCACTTTAATATTCGTTTTCGCATCATGAGTTTCTCCATTGCCATCCGTAACCGTTACTGAAATTTGATAATCAAACACAGGTAATTGTTCTTTGGATAAATTGTCAGAAGGTTTGGCAATAAAATCAATGCTAAATTTTCCAGATGCATCTGTTTTTGTTTCTCCTGTGGCAATGATTTCAGGATCTTCTGGACTGTAATAGTGGAAATAACTTTTGATATATCGTGTTACTGTATAATTCACTTTGGCATCCGTTATGTTGCTTCCAGCAAATGCTTTTGCATTTCCTTTGGCTGTAATCTTTTGTTTGACTTGATAGCTTTCCTTGGTTGGGTCAAAAGTTACTTCAAACTTGGGACGTTTGTATTCTTCGACTTTGAATCCTTGTTTAGAGTTCTCAAAATCTGCATTATCCCAAAACGGGTG
>NZ_DASTTN010000291.1:0-9832 GCF_035760125.1 Flavobacterium sp. | reverse complement strand
CTCATCATTCATAGAAACTCCAGGTGTTACGAGCTCTGTAACCCCTCGTTTAACTATGGTTTTAGTCATTTTAGGATCTTCCAATTGATCACAAATAGCCACTCGAAGTCCCGCTTTGACTAATTTAGGTAAATATGTATTGATAGAATGATGGGGAAAACCAGCCAGCGCAGTCTCCGTCTCTGAACCCGCTCCTCTTTTGGTTAATGTAATCCCTAAAATTTTTGAAGCCCGAACGGCATCTTCTCCAAAAGTTTCATAAAAATCCCCAACACGAAACAACAAGCAAGCATCAGGATATTTCCTTTTGATTTCGTTGTACTGCTTCATTAATGGAGTCTCTTTAACTATCTTATCTTTTGCTGCCAAAATTGTTATATTTGAATGAATAAAAAACTCAGCGAATTTATAATTTTATACCGCAAAAAACTATGGCGAAAAAAAATTAAATTAGTTTTAAGAAAAATTTACGATACAATTTTGTTAATTTGTATAAATTTGTCAATCAAATCTAAAAAGACTATGAAAAAAATACTTCTATTAGCTATGCTAACTGTTTTAGGAACAACAATTTCTAACGCTCAAGAGACTTCTAAAAAAGCTAAAAAAGCAAAAACAACTGCAGTTGCTGCATTACCAAAAGTAGATGGTGCAGGAATGGTTTTCGAAAATGAAACAATTGATTACGGAACTGTAGCTCACAATGCTGATGGTAACCGTCAATTTGTTTTCACTAACAATGGTAACAAACCATTAATTATCACAAACACTCAAGGATCTTGTGGATGTACTGTACCAACTACACCAAAAGAACCAATTGCTCCAGGAGCTAAAGGAGTTATTGGAGTAAAATATGCTACTGACAGAGTAGGTCCATTTACAAAAACTGTGACTGTAACTTCAAATGCTGAAGGTCAACCAACAAAAACTCTTACTATAAAAGGAACTGTTTTACCAGATGCTGCACCTGCTGCAACAAAAAGCTAACATTACTTTTTTATCAAATAAAAAAAGGCTTCCTGATTTTTGGGAAGCTTTTTTTATAAAAACAATTACCCAACAATGAGAAAACTTGAAAACAGCGAACTAGAGAGAAAATCAATTGACGATTTTAAAAAATCTAAAAAAACACCTTTGATTTTAGTTTTGGACGACATTCGCAGTTTACACAACATAGGATCAGTTTTCAGAACAGCAGATGCTTTTTTGATCGAAAAAATAATCTTGTGCGGTATCACTGCTACTCCTCCAAATAAGGAAATTCACAAAACCGCTCTTGGCGCAACCGAAACTGTGACTTGGGAACATCATGAAAATGTACTGGAAGTTATTACAAATTTAAAAGAAAAAAACATCATTACCCTTGCCATTGAACAAGTGGAAAGCTCAATTTTTCTTCAAGATTTTAAAGTAGATAAAAACCAAAAATATGCTTTAATCTTTGGAAATGAAGTTTATGGTGTAGCACAGGAAGCTGTAGCTTTATGCGACGGTTGTATTGAGATTCCACAATTGGGAACCAAACATTCTTTAAATATTTCAGTAAGTGCTGGTATTGTAGTTTGGGATTTATTCAAACAATTTAACAATTAAAAGTCAATTTGTAATTACTCTTTTTTTTATCTAATAAACTTCTAAACAAACTTTTGCATTTTGATTTAAAAGCCTATTTTTATAAAATGAAAATTAGACTCCACATCAACATACTATTCCTTTTAGCATTTTCAATTTACAATTTTGGCTATGCAAATCTCATTAATAATCCTCCTAAAAAAGGATTAACAACCCCAAAAAAACCAACTCATTCTCTTGCCGATGCCGCTCCTGTTATTACCGCCACGGGGAATAGTTCTTACTGCCCTTTAACTAGCACCAACATCGTAACCTCCATTTCTATTACAGATACTGACGGCACAGGGGCTGATGCCGTTTACATTCAGATTTCATCAGGCTATGTCAGTGGTGAAGATAAACTATCCCTAAACAACGCTTCATCCCATTCCACAATTACAAGTAGCTGGAATTCTAACGAAGGTAAACTAACCTTAAAAAGTCCTACAGGAATACAAGTAACCTATGCCGACTTTGAAAATGCCATAAATGACGTTCAGTTTAGTAACTCGACGGCCATGCCTTCAGGGATTAGAAAATTTTCAATCAGTATAGGCCAGGCCAATTATTTACCTAGAAATGGTCATTATTACGAATATGTACCTAATTTAGGAATTACTTGGACCAATGCTAAAGCAGCTGCAGATATCAGAACCTATTATGGACTAAAAGGTTATCTGGCCACAATTACCGCTGCTGACGAAGCACAATTAGCAGGAAAACAAGCCCCAGGAGCCGGATGGATTGGTGGTACAGATGAAGAAACAGAAGGTGTTTGGAAATGGGTAACTGGCCCAGAAGCAGGTACTGTTTTTTGGAATGGACTTTCGAATGGCTCAACTCCTAATTTTGCCTTTTGGAACACTAATGAACCTAATCAGGCAGGAGATGAAGACTATGCCCATATCACGGCACCAGGAGTTGGAATAGCCGGTTCTTGGAATGATTTATCTAATACAGGAGACATCAGTGGAAATTACCAACCCAAAGGATACATTGTAGAATATGGAGGAACGGCTGGAGATCCAATTTTACAACTTTCGGCCAGCACCACTTTGACCGTCGCATCCATAACAAATACTACATCAGCATCAAGATGCGACCCAGGAACTGTTACTCTACAAGCTACGGCAACAATAGGAACTATTAATTGGTATGATGCTGTAACAGGTGGCAATTATATGGGAACTGGTACTAGCTTCATCACTCCAATTTTAAACACTACAACCACCTATTATGTTGAAACAGCAACCGCAAGTTGCGCCAGCAAAAGAACTGCAGTAGAAGCCAAAATAAGCATCACCCCAACAATCACAGTCACAGACACAAACTCTCCCGTAACCAATTGCGGACCTGGATTATTTACTTTAAAAGCTACACCCTCTGTTGGTACTATAAATTGGTACTCTCAAATTGGCGGAACAGTTATAAGCACCGGATTATCCTATACCACCACTACCATTAGTACAAATACAACCTATTATGCCGAAGCCATAAACAATGGCTGTACAAACAACAATAAAATTCCTATTGACCTACTTGTTTACACACCTCCTGTTGTGACAGATCAACAAGTTCCCCTATGTCTTCCCGGTTCAGCACTGTTAGATGCATCTATTCCAAACATGTCCTACCTATGGTCCACTGGCGAAACCTCACAATCAATTAACGCTCCAACAACAGGAATTTATACAGTAGATGTGACCAGTCCCGCTCCAGAAAACTGCACTAGCAGAAAAACAATTACCGTATTTGAATACAACAAACCTGAAATAAAGAATGTAAAAGTAGATGAAACAACCGTTACCATAGAACTAATAAAAACTGAAGATTATTTTGAATATTCAATAGATAATATTTACTATCAAAGCTCCAATATTTTCACCAATACTCCTAGCGGATTACAAACTGCATATGTACGCAATATCAGCAAATGCAATACCGACAATGAACCTTTCATAGTTATCATTATTCCAAAATATTTCACTCCAAATAATGATGGATTTAATGATATCTGGGAAGTAAAAGGATTGATTGATTACCCATTGGCTGAAGTTTCTCTTTTTGACCGTTATGGAAAATTAATCACACAACTCAATCATTTTAATCGTAGTTGGGACGGTACTTTTAACAAAAAATCCTTACCTGCAACTGATTATTGGTATGTATTAAAATTAGACCCGAATAGTCCGGAAGTGAAAGGTCATTTCTCTTTAAAAAGATAATACTACAGATTGCTTTTCTCGTGGATAGAATTTAAAACAAAAAGATAATCTTCCTGATTATTTACAAAATCACGATCGGAAACATCTATGATTAAAACATTCAAATCGGTTTGGGTTTTGATGTATTCCAAGTATCCTTTGTTTATTTTTTCCAAATATTCCGCCGTGATATCTTGTTCGTAGCTTCTGCCACGGATTTTTATGTTTTGCAACAATCGATTTGTATTTTGATAGAGATAAATATACAAATCAGGCTTTGGCATTTCTTTATAAATAATATCAAATAATGTACGATACAATCTAAATTCGTCTTCTTCTAAAGTGATTTTAGAAAACAACAACGACTTAAAAATATGATAATCGGCAATAACAAAATCTTTAAACAAATCAAATTGAGACAAATCATCTGATAATTGTTGGTATCTATCAGCCAAAAAAGACATTTCGAGTGAAAATGCATAACGGCTTTGATCTTCATAAAATTTGGGCAAAAATGGATTATCGGCAAAGCGCTCCAAAACGGTTTTAGCATTAAAATCTTCGGCCATTTTTAGCGCCAAAGTTGATTTTCCCGCACCAATATTACCTTCTATCGCGATATAATTATATTGGTTTAATATTATTTTATCCAAAGGACTTTCTAATTTTTGCACTACTTTGCAGTCACTATCATCAGGCGTAATCTGAATCAACTCCGAAATTGTTTTTTTCAGAACAGGATGCGTCCAGTCTACATTCAAATCCTGAAAAGGCAACAAAACAAACTTTCGGTTTTGCATTAGCGGATGCGGAATTTGAAGATGGTCCAATTCAAGGATTTCATCATCAAAAGCAATCAAATCAATATCAATTATTCTAGATTGATACCCCGCGTTCTCCTTGCGAATACGACCCAACTTTTTTTCTACCTGTAAAACTAACTCCAATACTTTCTGAGCAGAATAAGAGGTATGCAAAACCAAAGCACAATTATAAAATGCCTCACTTTCAAAACCCCAAGAAGGAGTTTCGTATAATTTTGAAACTTTTATAATAGTCCCGATTTCATGATGAATCAATTCAAGACACAATTCAATGTTTTTCAAACGATTGCCCTGATTGCTCCCCAGAGATAAAATAACTTGATGCTGTAATTCCATATTAGGCACAAATTAAGCAAAAGAATTTTAGAATAGCAGTATATTTGCCCAGAGTGTTTCAATTTATTTTCAGCATTAACTGTAACAAATCAGCACTTTTTGCAACTTATTAAAAAAATATACTATATGAGATTTTTAGGAAATGTAATGGCTACCATTATTGGTATTTTTATTTTTTTCATGTTGTTTTTCTTCGGGATTGTACTCATAGGAACACTATTTGGAGAAGAGTCGGAAGGAATTGAGGTCAAAAATAATTCGGTTATAGAATTGAACTTAAAGGATATTTCCAATGATTATGCGGGAAAATATAAAGACCCGTGGATGGATATCTTTTCTGAGAAAAAGAATATTGGACTTACCGATATCATTAATGCCATAGCCACTGCAAAAACAGACAGCGATATTAAAGGAATATCTATTTTGAATCAAGATTCTGAACTAGGATTGGCTCAAAGTAAAGAATTGAGAGAAGCTTTAAATGATTTTAAAAAATCAGGAAAGTTTGTTATGGCCTACGCCAATAATTATACACAAAGAGACTATTATCTGAATTCCGTTGCCAACACTATTTATTTGAATCCTGCTGGAGACCTTGATTTTAAAGGATTATCTACCGAAATAATGTTCTTTAAGGATTTACAGGAAAAATCTGGAGTTAAAATGGAAGTTATTCGTCACGGAAAATACAAAAGTGCCGTTGAACCATTCCTTGAAAACAAAATGAGTGATGCCAATAGAGAGCAAACTACCGCTTTATTAAACTCTGTTTGGAGCTCAGTACTTACTGATATTTCTACAAGTCGTAATATATCTACTGCTAGACTGAATGAAATCGCGACTGGCTTATTGGCTCGTACCCCGGAAATGGCCAAAGCAAATAAACTTATTGACATTGTTGCCTACGAAGACGTGTATCATGATGCTATCAAAAAAGCGTTGAAAGTAGCGAGTGATGAAGATTACAACAAAGTATCGATAACCGATTATGCTCAAAAAGTAGCAACGACATCCATAATTTCAGAATCAGACAATCAGATTGCCGTAATTTATGCTCAAGGCGAAATTCAGAGTGGCGAAGGGGATGTAAACGTAATTGGGGAAGGTTCTATGCGTCGTTCGTTCCAAGAAGCCAGAAAAAACAAAGACATCAAAGCCATTGTACTTCGTGTTGACAGTCCAGGCGGAAGTGCATTGACATCTGATTTAATTTGGAGAGAAATTGAATTAACCAAAAAAGTAAAACCCGTTGTAGTCTCTATGGGGAATTATGCCGCTTCTGGAGGATATTATATTGCCTGTAACGCCAATACCATTTTTGCAGAAAGAAATACAATAACAGGTTCAATTGGAGTTTTTGGAATCTTGCCCAACTTCAACCAGTTGTCTACAAAAATAGGTATCAATACAGAACAAATAACTACCAACGACAATGCTAGTTACAGTCCTTTCGTTCCTTTGAATGAAAAATTCAAAGCAGTAACCTTGGAAGGCATTGAGAGAGTATATAAAACATTTGTAACTCACGTTGCCGAAGGAAGAAAAATGACATTTGCACAAGTAGACTCAATTGCTCAAGGGCGAGTTTGGACTGGTACTGAAGCCAAAAGAATTGGATTGGTGGATAAAATTGGAAATTTAGATGATGCCCTGAAAGAAGCCGCATCATTAGCAAAAATCAAAGACTATTCCACTCAAAACTTCCCGATTTTTGAAAAAGATTTCAGCGATATACTTTCCAAATTCCCTTTTGCCAAATCAAAAGAAGCACTAATCAAAGAAGAATTGGGAGAAGATAATTATTTTGTTTTGCAACAAATTAAAAAATTACAAATGCAAAAAGGAATCCAAGCCCGACTACCTTTTGAAATTTCAATCCATTAATTTTTTTATCACCTATTATAAACCCTTTCAGATTAAAAAACCGAAAGGGTTTCTTTTTATTAGATCCTAATGATTTCAAAATCATAAAATAAGACTAAAGAATAGAGATACCATATTCCATTAAAAAACAAATATTATCTTCGTACAAAATTTTACAAAACAACTAATTAATAAACTCTTATTTTTGTAAAAAATAACCCAATCTACCTAACCTATGCTAAAGAAAATTTTAAAAATCGTTGGAATTGTATTGGTCGTACTAGCTGCCTCCCTATTTGCAATTCCGTATTTCTTTAAAGATCAAATAAAAGCTAAAATTGCCGAAGCCATCAACGAAAAAGTAGATGCCAAAGTTTCCTTTTCGGATGCTGACTTGAGCTTATTCAAAAACTTCCCGAAAGCGACAGTTACTTTGGATAAATTATTAATTATCAACAAAGCTCCTTTTGAAGGAGATACCTTGGTTTCATTAGGCGAATTAAACTTGAAAATGTCTATCAAAGAATTATTCAAGGGCAAAGAAGAAGCCATGCAAATTGAAGGAATCAGTTCCAAAAACGGATTTATCAACATCATATTCAATAAAGACGGGATCGGGAATTTTGATATCGCTTTGAAAGACAACAAGCCCAAAGAAGAAGGCAAAAGCGAACCTATGTCATTGAAAATCCAGAAATATCAAATTGAGAATTTCAAGTTCCAATACTTTGATGAAACTTCACAAATGAGAATGGTCATTGACAGCTTGAACCATGAAGGAACCGGAGATTTTAGCAACTCAAAATTGGATTTAGACACCAAGTCAACGGCTAAAGTATCATTTGATATGGGCAAAATCAATTACATGAAGAATGTTGCGTTATCATTGGATGCGGTTCTTGGGATAGATTTAGAGAAAAGCAAATACACTTTTAAGGAAAACAAAGCATTAATCAATCAATTACCTTTAGAGTTTGACGGTTTTATACAAATGGTCGATGCAGGACAGGTATATGACTTGAAATTCAAAACACCGACTTCCTCATTCAAGAACTTCTTGGGGTTAATTCCGGCTGCTTATTCTTCCAGTTTAGAAGGCGTAAAAACAACCGGAGATTTTACTGTTAGCGGTTTTGCCAAAGGAATGCTGACGGACACTACCATTCCAAAATTCAGCATTGCCATTGCTTCCAACAACGGTTCATTCCAATATCCGAACTTACCAAAATCGGTTCAAAGTATTGTTATCGACACTAAGATTGTAAACGAAACCGGGGTAATGAATGATACCTACGTTAATCTAGACAAACTATCATTCCGAATAGACCAAGATGTTTTTAATGCAAAAGCCAATATCAAAAACATCAGCACCAATGCATTGGTCGATGCCGCTTTGAAAGGAACCATCAACTTGGCCAATCTTTCCAAAGCTTATCCTATCAAACTAGACAAACCGCTTACCGGAATTTTAAAAGCGGATGTAACTACCAAATTCGATATGGCTTCGGTAGAGAAAAGTCAATACCAAAACATAAACAATGCCGGAACAATTGGTTTGACCGGCTTTAATTATGCTGACGCCAATGGTAAAAACATGACCATCAGTAATGCATTGGTGCAATTCAACCCAAGTCAGGTGCATTTGAAACAATTCAATGCCAAAACAGGAAAAAGTGACCTTAGCGTAACAGGGGTTTTGGATAATTTTTATGGTTTCATGTTCAGAAAACAAGAGCTAAAAGGAAATTTCAATATGACTTCCAACCAATTGGCTGTCGATGATTTCATGACAACAAGCACTCCTCCTGCCACAGCCGGAACAACTGAAACTTCAACTGCACAAACAAAGAAAGCAGAACCATTGAAAATCCCTGCTTTCCTAAATTGTACGCTTACCGCAAAAGCCAATACGGTTTTATATGACAATCTAACACTGAAAGATGTATCGGGAAAAATGATTATCAAAGATGAGAAAGTTACTTTGGAAAATATTAAAACATCCATTTTTGGAGGAAATATAGGTGCCAGCGGATCAGTTTCCACAAAAGGAAAAACACCAGTTTTTGATATGAATCTTAACTTGAACCAAGTTGACATTCAACAAAGTTTCACTCAATTGGATATGCTTAAAAAAATAGCACCAATTGCGGGCATTGTCAATGGAAAAATCAACACCAACATTAAATTGAACGGAAATCTGGACGCCACTGAAATGACTCCTGATTTAAAAACGCTTTCGGGTGATTTGGTTGGACAATTGCTTTCTACAACGATAAATTCAAGCAATTCGACTTTGTTAACAGCATTGACTTCCAATTTAAAATTCGTTGATTTAAACAAAGTAAATCTTAACGATATCAAAGCAGCGCTTACGTTTAAAGACGGAAAAGTAAATGTAAAACCATTTGAAATTAAATACCAAGATATCAAAGCTGTTGTCGGCGGTTCACATGGTTTTGACCAAAATATGGACTACAACATCAAATTTAATGTTCCTGCCAAATATCTAGGCAAGGAAGCCAATGCTTATATCTCGAAAATGTCACCTGCTGATGCTGCCAAATTTGACAACATTCCTGTAACAGCATTAATGACTGGAACATTTAGTAATCCAAAAATTTCATCGGACATGAAAGCGGCAGTGACCAACTTAACGATGCAATTGGCCAAACAGCAATCGGATAAATTGCTTAAAAAGGGAAGTACAGCATTGGACAAATACCTAAATACCAACACAAAACCAGGCACTGACACAACTAAAACCAGTGCCCAAAAAGAAGACATCAAACAGAAAGCCAGCAGTTTAATCAACGGTTTGTTCAAAAAGAAAAAACCAGCAGAACCTACAACACCTGCAACACCATAAATTGTTTAAATCAAAACAAAAAAGCCGCCTCCAATTTTTATTGTGAGGCGGCTTTTTTATTAACCTAAATTCCATTAATTGATTTTTGAGCAGAAAGATTTGTCTTTTCTAGCAACATTGGTCCCGCT
>NZ_DASTTN010000290.1:0-3529 GCF_035760125.1 Flavobacterium sp. | reverse complement strand
TTTCCCATTTCGGCGATAAGGAAATCCAGACCGTCAAGTAAGTCTTGGTCGTATTTTCCCTGTTCGTATTGCAAAGCCGGACGAACTGTATAATCATATTTTCCACCATCTCCACCCACCAAAATTCGAAGGTTGTCGATGCCGTTCTTCTGCATCAAATCCAGTTCACGAATCAATCTTTTTCGGTCGCCTATTTTCTTAGAAGCCAGCAAACTTCCATACCAGTAATTGGTTCCAATGTACGAATATGGCTTGTCTCCTTTGTAAAACTGAGTTCCTTTCACAGTGATTCTGGCCTGTTGTTTTTGGGCCTCACAAGTAATACTTACCATGCAAAAAAGAGTCAAAGCTATTTTTAATAGTGATTTCTTCATAATTGATTTATTTTTTTGGAGCTTTGTACTGCTATTCGTTGCAATCTTTTTGAGGTTGAAAAAACCTCAAAAAAGGATTTCCACTACTATCAGGGCTAGGGCATTCCGTTTATGATCTTATTTACTGCAAATTCTAAAAATATTTTGCTTGGCTTAATTAGGCAAAACATACATACTAGGCAACGTATTCACCAAAGCCGATTTAGATTTGGTTGCAAAAGTTTTAAAATCTGCTGCATTCGATGCAGTTGGCGTTGGAACCCAATATCCGTCTAGATTATTATTCCAAAACATGATATAACTTATCTGAATGTTATTTGCTGTTAGTGCACTGTACAGATAAGTTGAAAACCAATTGGTAACTGGTGAAACCGTTGCTGTAACTCGATAACCTGTTTCGGTCATCGCGGCAATTTTTACTTTGGTAATGGCTAAATCAGAAATCATTTTTAGTTTGGCATTGGCTTTGTCAGCTCCAGTTTGTCCTAGGTTGTTAAAATCCCCATAATTGTCCATTCCTAAAACATCTACATAGGTATCACCTGGATAATGACTCAAATAATTGGTCGATGTGGAGTAGGAGTTATCAGGGGAAAAGGCATATAAAATATTGTGTACTCCTTTGGTATCTCTTAAATAAGTCACTATAAATTGGTACGCCGTTTTGTATTCTTCAGGAGAGCAGAAATCAGCGCCCCACCAAAACCAACTTCCATCAAACTCATGGAAAGGTCTGAAGATAAAAGGAATTAATTCACCTTTACTTCCTTTTAGTTTTGAAGAGAAATCAGCTACCTGATCTAATTTTCCTTTGAACCAGTCGTGTTCTGTACCTCCTGGCAAAATACTTCTAAAAAAAGTGCTTTTATCAGCGTCAAACATCGAGCTGGCATAAAATGTATATTCTTCGTTGTCCGTTGCTGGATAATTTTTGTTTTTCGGACCTCTCAAATGCCACGAAACAGTGTTAATTATTCCTTTTGCGTAAGCGTTTTTTATCTGGGTGGCATTTTTAACTTCTTCCTGATAGAACCAATTACTGTCAGTGCCATCGTTTCGGATGTCGGTGACAAAGGACAAGTCAGATCCCACAATTGCAGGGTCGTTTCCTGTTGTCTTTTTTATGTCAGAGTCGCCACCAGCATCTTTATAAAAAGAAAGAAAAGCATCTTGTTGACCTACAGCAAACTTAGTTTTTGCCAATTTCTTTAGGTTATAAAATAAAGCAACCGTTTCTGCAGTGGCATTTTTGTCGACCATATAGGTTTTTACGTTTTGTGTTGTAAGGGCATCAGTAACTTCTACAGGAGGAACTACAACTACCGGATCGGGTTTTGGGTCGTCTTTCGAACAACTGCTAACCACAATTATAAAACTGGTAACTATGCTTTTTAGGAGTAGGTTTTTCATGTTGTCTTTTAAATTCTGTGAATTAATTCAATGCATGCTCTGCTATTGTGATAAGGGCATTTCCAGAATCCAGCTTTGTCCTTTTCCATGGTGGAATAATCAGCATAAACTCCCCAAAACCATTCTCCTTTTTCTTGGTCAATAATATACTTTTGAGTGAAGTCCCAGTTTTTGAAAACAATATTCAAGTACTCCTGTTTTCCGGAAAGTTGCCAGGCAGTAAAATAGCCAATCATCAATTCGGCTTGTGGCCACCAGTGTTTTTCGGCCATCAATTCTTTGGTTTCTGGATCATATTCATACCATAATCCACCATCTGAATCTATTCCTTCTTTGGTAACATCTGCAATTTGAATGGCATGTTTTTTATAATTGGCAATTAATGTCGAATCTCCCGAAATTTCTGCGCATTGTAACAAAAGCCAAGCTGCTTCAATATCATGTCCATAGGAAATAACATCTTTCTTTTCTACCCAATTTTCATCAAAAAACAATCGTAAATGCCCCGTTTCGGTATTGATAAAATGCTTTTCGATGGTTTCCAGTAATTCAACAATGACTTTTCGTAACGATTCGTCTTTCCAAACTTTATATAAATTGGCATACCCTTCTACGATATGCAAATGGGTATTCATTGTTTTCTTTTCGTTGGCATCTTTTTCGCTCAAGCGCAAGTCTTCAATGGGTTGCCAGTCACGCGTAAATGCTTCCAGATAACCTCCTTTTGAGGCATCGTAACTGTATGTTTGAATTTTTTGATACAAAGCAATGGCTATTTCCAATGCTTTTTCATCTTTGGCAACCGAATAATATTCGCTCAACCCATAAATGACAAAGGCCAAGGCGTAAATCTGGTTTTTGGTGTCTTTTGGCGTTCCATCATAATTGATACTCCAAAAAAGACCTCCAAATTCAGTGTCGTAAAAATATTCTGAAATGTATTCAAAAGCTCGTTTTGCGGTATCTAAGTGTTCTTTGTTATTTGAAATTTTGTAAGCTGCAGAAAAGGTCCATAGTAATCTTGCATTCAATACAGAACCTTTCTCCGCTTCATTTTTTGTGTTATTATTGTAATCTATTTGACCAATGAAACCTCCATTTTTTGTATCAACAGTATTTTCCATCCAATAGGAAAGGATACTTTGGAGCTCAAGCTTTAATTCTATTTTTAGATTTTTTAAATCGGTTTGCACAATTATGAAATTTCTTTGTTTTTATTCACTTGTTTGATAATTGTATTAACAGAGCCCGCAGAAGTTAAGGTGTCTTCGGGTGTATTGATAACATAATCCACAAGTTTATCTACAGATGAAACTGCCACGTGCATTCTGGTGTCTGAAGAAGCATAATAGATATAAACAGTTCCGTCTTTGTCTTCAATCCATCCATTTGAAAATAAAACATTTGAAACGTCTCCAACTCTTTCTATACCCTCTGGGGCCATAAAATGTCCGGCAGGAGCATGTGTTACTTTTGCAATATCATTCAAATCGGTCATGAACATATATAGTGTATAGCGCAAACCAGCAGCAGTATTGCGAACTCCGTGAGCTAAATGTAACCAACCTTTTTCAGTTTTGATAGGAGCAGGTCCAAGGCCATTCTTCAATTCATATACTGTGTGATATTGTTTTCCATAAATGATTTTTTCCTCATTTACGACTGGATTGTTCATGTTTTCCACAAAGCCAAGTCCAATTCCACCACCGTTCCCTACGTCAATAAAACCATCTTGCGGACGAGTG
>NZ_DASTTN010000289.1:0-7588 GCF_035760125.1 Flavobacterium sp. | reverse complement strand
CCCAAGCTTGCATCATGGTTGGAGAAAGCGTACCTAATATGCCTTTTTATTACTACCACATTCCGGTTTTGACAGGTGTAAACTTACCTATGTTTGATTTGGTTCAAGCACTGGATGGTAAATTGGACAACTTTGCGGGAGTAAAATATACGCATGAAGACTTTATGGATTTCCAAAGTTGCATGAGCTACAAGGATGGTAAATATGATATGCTTTGGGGGCGTGATGAAAACATGTTGTCAGCTTTAGTATTAGGAGCAAAAGGTGCTGTGGGGAGTACTTTTAATTATGCAGCTCCTTTATATCACAGATTGATTGATGCTTTTAATTCCAATGACTTGGCTTTGGCTCGTGTTTTACAACAAAAATCAATAAACATGATTCGTCTTTTAGGCAAATATGGAGGTATTTCAGTTGGTAAATCCTATATGAAAGTTGTGGGATTGAATTTGGGTGATTTCAGATTACCAGTTAAAAACATGAGTGCTGAGCAGTTTGTGAATTTCCAAAAAGATGTTGAAAGCTTAGATTTTAAAAGCTTTAAATCAAATCCGGCTAGTTAATTATAAATGAACTCAATAGAAAAGTTATTACTTTCTCTAATTCCATTATTTTTTATGATGTCAATAACAACAACGGTCAGTTCTCAGGTAAAAGATTTTAATACTATTGAATGGGAAATTGCAGCTTATTTGCAAAATAATGAGGGGAGTAAATCTCTTGGATTTGCAGGACCTATAAACGGGGTGCATAAGAATGTCTTGATTGTGACTGGTGGAGCCAATTTTCCAGATAAAATGCCTTGGGAAGGAGGAGCAAAAAAATATTCTGATGAAATTCATGTATTGCAAAAACAGGGAGAGGATTTTGTTTGGAATAAAAAGACAAAAGCTAAATTACCTGAGCCGATTGCGTATTGTGGTGTTACGTCAACATATTTAGGAGTTGTATATGTAGGTGGCGAAAATGAAAATGGACTGTCGAATAAGGCTTATATTTTGAAATGGAAAGATTCTAAAAATGACGTTGCCATTCTTTCGTTGCCACAATTCCCTTTGGCGATGGCAAATATTGCATTGACGCATATTGGAAATGTCGTATATGCAATTGGTGGTGATGAGGTTAAAAAATCATCAAATCATTTTTATAGTTTGGATTTAAATGTTTTGAATCCAACATGGAAAGAGTTACCCAATTTACCTATTGCTTTGGCGAATGCTGTTGCTGTAGTTCAAGAGACAAAAGAAGGTACAGCCATTTTTGTGATTGGAGGAAGAACCAAAACGGCTACCGGTATCAGTGATTTACATAATACTACTTTTGTCTTTAATCCAAAAAAGAGAGCATGGTCAAGTGTCGCTAATATATCTGATGGAACTAATATCACAAATTTTTCTGCTGGTGCTGCTGTTGCTTTAGGAACTCACTCGATTTTAATTCTTGGAGGAGATAATGGTCTTGTTTTTCATAAAATTGAGACTTATTTATCTCAGATATCTCAAACAAATTCACCTGAAGAAAAAGGGAGATTTATAGTGGAGAAGAATGTGCTGAATACAACACATAAAGGATTTTATAAAGGATTGTTGTTGTATAATACGCTTACGGATACTTGGACAAAAGTAGGAGAGTTGCCTTTTTTGGCTCCCGTTACAACAACAGCAGTGTTATGGGGAGATGATATTATTTTGTCTAATGGTGAAATAAAGCCGGGAATAAGAACACCTAACGTAATGTTGGGAAAAATAAAATAATCGAATTTAATCTTAAATTTTTCTGGTTAGCTGTTTTTTAATTCCAATAAGAGAGGCTACAATCATTAGAATGTATTTTTAATCATAAACAAATTATGAAGAACTCAAAATATTATCCGTGGATGGTAGTGGGCTTGCTATGGGTTGTAGCATTACTGAACTATATGGACAGACAAATGCTGTCCACCATGCGTCCCTCGATGGAGGCCGATATCCCAGAATTAGTTTCTGGTGAGAATTTTGGGCGCTTAATGGCAATATTTCTTTGGATATATGCTTTGATGAGTCCTGTATCAGGCCTTATAGCTGATAAATTAAATAGAAAGTGGCTGATTGTTGGGAGTTTATTTGTTTGGTCAGCAGTTACCTATGCCATGGGGTATGCAACGGGTTATGATCAAGTGTATTGGTTAAGGGCACTTATGGGAGTTAGCGAAGCTTTGTATATTCCTGCGGGATTATCTTTAATAGCCGATTATCATCAGCAAAAAACAAGATCACTTGCCATAGGAATTCACATGACAGGTCTTTATGTCGGGTCAGCTTTAGGGGGATTTGGAGCAACGATTGCAGCTGCTTATTCTTGGCATACAACCTTTCATTATTTTGGATTAATTGGAGTTGCTTATGCTCTTGTTTTGGTATTCTTCCTTTACGAGAAAAAGGCTCCAGAGAAAAAAATGTTGGTTAC
Source organism: Flavobacterium sp. (assembly GCF_035760125.1). Lineage (GTDB taxonomy): Bacteria > Bacteroidota > Bacteroidia > Flavobacteriales > Flavobacteriaceae > Flavobacterium. The sequence goes on along the minus strand of NZ_DASTTN010000289.1, from coordinate 5,143 downwards.
GGATTTAGATAAAGTAAAAGAAAAAGGCTCTGTTTTTAAAGGATTAGGATTGTTGTTTACCAATATTTCGTTTTGGATTATTTTATTCTTTTTTGCAACAATCAGCTTGCCGGGTTGGGCTACCAAAAACTGGTTGCCAACATTGTTCTCGGATAATTTAGGAATTTCTATGGAAGAAGCCGGACCATTGGCAACAATAACAATTTCAATGTCTTCTTTGTTAGGGGTTATTTTCGGAGGGTTGTTATCGGATAAATGGGTTGTCAAAAATATCAAGGGGAGAGTATATACAAGTGCTATCGGATTGAGTTTGACGATTCCCGCACTGCTATTAATCGGTTTTGGGAATTCACTATTTCATATTGTTAGCGCTGCTCTTTGTTTTGGAATAGGCTACGGAATGTTTGATGCCAATAATATGCCTATTCTTTGCCAGTTTGTGTCTTCAAAGTACAGAGCTACTGCTTATGGTGTTTTAAATATGACTGGGGTAGGTTGCGGTGCATTGGTCACATCGGCATTAGGGAAATATGCTGATAATGGGGCTTTGGGGGTCGGATTTGCAATGATGGCAGGTGTTGTTTTGATGGCCTTGTTGGTGCAGGTTATTTTTCTGCGCCCTCAGGTTAACGATTACACTGATGCATAAAAGCATTTTAAGTTTTAAGAATTTTTGAGTTGGTTATTTGGTTGTTTATCTGCTGAGGTGGAATTAAAACTTTCACCTTGGCGGATAACTTTTAGTTCGCATTTTTTATATAAATGAAAATCATCATGATTCATAAGCATAAAGAGGGCTAAGAATTACAATACGATCTTCTATTAAAAAATAAATATTATTTGCACATGAATAATTCTAAAAGGTACATCTTATTTCTACTGATTCTTTTTTTGTTTTTATCAAATAATAGAATAGTGGCACAAATTCCATTGGTGAAGGTAGCTTGTATAGGAGATTCTGTAACGGCAGGTTATCTTTTGGCAAATCCCGAAAAGGATTCCTATCCTTCGCAACTCCAAGTAATGATGGGGAATAGCTATGAGATAAAAAACTTTGGATACAGTGGAGCAACGCTTCTAAAAAAAGGTCAGAAACCGTATTATAAAACGAAGCAATGTGCAGATGCTATTGCTTTTGCACCCGATATAGCCATTATTCATTTAGGATTGAATGATACTGATCCAAGGAGCTGGCCCAATTATAAAGATGAATTTGATGCCGATTATGCTTGGATATTGGATACTTTAAAAAAACAAAACCCAAAAGTAAAACTATATATCTGTCGTTTGACACCAATTTTTAATGAGCATCCTCGCTTTAAATCAGGAACAAGAGATTGGTTTTGGGAGATCCAAGCGCATATCGAAAAAATTGCAAAAACAAATCAAGTTGGTTTAATCGATTTGCATGAAAAATTATATATCCATCCGGATCTTTTTCCAGATGCATTACATCCTACTAAGGAAGGGGCAACAATTTTAGCACAAACCGTTTATGGGAATATTACAAAAGATTTTGGTGGGTTAAAACTAGCTTCTGTTTTTACGGATAATATGGTTTTGCAACGTAATCAGCCTATTGTTATTTATGGCACTGCCAATGGAGGTGATCCGATAGAAATCTCATTCCTGGAACAAAAACAAACAGTAATTACGGATGAATACGGTAAATGGAAAGTTCGCTTTCCAGCAATGATTCAAGGTGGGCCTTATCAGATGACAATTAAGGATAAAGTGAGTACTATCATCCTAAAAAATATATTAGTTGGTGATGTTTGGTTCTGTTCGGGACAATCAAATATGGCATTTCCTCTTCAAAAATCTGAAAATGGAATGGCCGAGGTAAAAAAGGCAATTGCTAATTCGAAACTTCGTTTGTTGAATTGGAAGGTTATCCAAGAAACAGATGATATGGCATGGGATTCTGTCACTTTAGCTAAAACCAATCAATTGAAATTTTTCTCGGGAAGTTGGGCTGTTTGTGATTCAACATCGGCAAGAGACTTCTCTGCAATTGCCTATTATTTCGGCAAAAATATCACTCACGAAGAAAACGTACCTATTGGATTGATTCAAGTTGCAGTAGGCGGTTCTCCCATTGAGTCTTGGATTGACAGATACACATTAGAACATGATGACAAAGTGGTTGATATATTGACCAACTGGCGTAAATCAGATTTCATTATGCCTTGGGTTCGGGAACGAGCTGAGGTAAATTTGAAAAATGCTATCAATCCCAAACAACGTCATCCATACGAACCTTGTTATAATTTTGAAGCAGGTGTAGAAGCTTTCACTCAGTTTCCAATCAAGGGTGTTTTATGGTATCAAGGTGAAAGCAATGCACACAATGTGTCATTATATAAACACTTAATGCCAATTATGGTTCAAAGTTGGAGGAAAGCTTGGGGAACTGATTTCCCTTTCTATTATGTCCAACTATCAAGTACAGATCGACCAACATGGCCTGAGTTTAGAGACATGCAAAATAGATTACAAAGTCAAATTCCTAATAGTGGAATGGCGATTAGCATGGATTATGGAGATGAAAAAAATGTGCATCCAATAAAGAAAAAAGAAGTTGCAGATCGTCTCGCTCGTTTGGCATTGCATTATACTTATAAAAAGTCAATTATTTCTAATGGACCGATTGCATTAAAAGCAGTACAAAAAATGGAAACCATTCATATTTCTTTTGCATCAGCTAAACAATTAATTACTTCAGATAAAAAAGCAGTATTAGGTTTTGAATTAGTAACAGATAAAGGAAAACACTTAGAAACTGAGGCTAGAATTATTAATAATCAAGTGGTCATAAGCGTTCCAAAAGGGGAGAACATTAAAACGGTTTTGTATGCGTGGAAGCCTTTTACGCTAGCTAATTTAGTTAATGAAGCGGGCTTGCCTTGCTCTACTTTTAGATTGGAATTGAATCTTTAAAAAATAAAAAAATAGTCTGAGAAGGCAAATTAGATATAAAAAAATAATAATTATCAGGGAGATAGAAGAGCAATATTCAGTTTCATTCTAGAGCCAATTAATTCTAAATAAAAATGAGTTATTCAAATACAGAACTTCAGAAATTAAAAGAATTTTATGAGAATCAACTATTAAATGACACCATACCTTTTTGGTTTCCTCGCTCGATAGACACCGAATTTGGAGGTTATTTATTCATGAGAGATCAAGACGGAAGTTTAATAGATGATGATAAAGCCGTATGGATTCAGGGGCGTGCGGCCTGGTTGTTGGCTACGCTTTATAATACGGTTGAACCTAGACAAGAATGGCTTGAAGGTTCAAAGTCGGGAATTGATTTCTTAAACAATCATTGTTTTGATACCGATGGGCAAATGTTTTTTCATGTTACTCGTGATGGGCATCCTATTCGCAAACGACGTTACTATTTTTCGGAAACATTTGCTGTAATCGCTATGTCTGCTTACGCAAAAGCAAGCGGCGATGAAGCTGCTGCCGAAAAGGCGCGTTTTTTATTCGGAAAATGCATTGAATACGCTACCGTACCAGGTTTATTGGAACCTAAGTTTACTTCAACCCGACCTTCTAAAGGAATTGGCGTTCCCATGATAATGATGAATACAGCGCAACAATTAAGAGAAAACATTGGCGATCCCCGTTGTGATGAATGGATTAGCAAATGGATTGCCGAAATTGAACGTGATTTTGTTAAAGAGGATATCAAATGTGTGATGGAGCAAGTGGCACCAGATGGGTCAATTATTGATCATATCGACGGAAGAACCTTGAATCCAGGTCATGCTATTGAAGGAGCTTGGTTTATTTTGCAGGAAGCAAAATACAGAAATAATGACCCTCATTTAATTGCTCTGGGCTGTAAAATGTTGGACTATATGTGGGAACGCGGTTGGGATGAAGAGCATGGGGGAATTTTGTACTACAGAGATGTTTATGATAAACCAGTTCAAGAATATTGGCAGGATATGAAGTTTTGGTGGCCACATAACGAAACGATTATCGCAACACTATTAGCATACACCATGACGGGTGACGAAAAATATGCTAAATGGCATAAAATGGTTCATGATTATTCCTATTCTAAATTTCATGATGCAGCCAACGGCGAATGGTTTGGTTATTTGCATAGAGATGGAAGCATTGCACAAACCGCAAAAGGGAATATGTTCAAAGGGCCGTTTCATTTGCCACGTCAAGAATGGTACTGTCTTCAGATTTTAAAGGAACATTTGAAAAACGTATAGTTGTTAATTAGAAATTTTGAAAATCAATCTGCTATAGTTTTTTAAGCTGAGCAAAATAAAATGTAATTTTAAAAAATGAAAAAGGCTATTGTAAATGGAATAATACATACGGGTGATGAAATGCTAAATAACAGTGTTGTCATTATCGAAAATGATGTTATTCTTTCGGTTCAAAAAGAAATTCCAAGAGACATTGAAGTTGTTGATTTGAAAGGTGATCATCTTTCGGCTGGATTTATTGACATCCAAATCAATGGAGGCGAAAAGCATTATTTTAGCCAAAGTCCAACAGAAGAAACGATTCATGATATATATGAAGCCAGTTTAAAGTATGGAACGACTCATACACTACCTTGTTTAATATCATCATCAAATGAAACTATCCTTCAAGGGATTGAAGCTATTCGTTCGTATCGATCGAAGCACAAAAATGGGGTATTGGGAATGCATTTAGAAGGACCTTTTTTGAATTCTTTGAAGCGAGGTGCACATAGTTTGAATCAGGTTCGGAAACCTACAAATTCGGAGTTGGAAGAGATTATTCGATATGGAAAAGATGTTATAAAAGTTATCACTATTGCACCTGAGTGTTTTTCAGAGGAACAATTGGAAATGCTTTTAGAAAGCGGTATTGTTATTTCGGCTGGGCATTCAACAATGACTTACGGAGAATCTCAATATTACTTTTCTAAAGGGATAAAGTTAGTTACTCATTTATTTAATGCGATGACTCAGTTTGGACATCGGGAACCAGGATTGGTGGGAGCAACTTTTGAAAATGATGCAGTCTATGCGCCAATTATTCTTGATGGAGCCCATTGTGATTATGCTGCGGCAAGATTAGCTTATAAATTAAAAAAAGAAAAATTCTTTTTGATTACTGATGCCGCATTTTTAGGACG
>NZ_DASTTN010000288.1:0-11867 GCF_035760125.1 Flavobacterium sp. | reverse complement strand
AGCCTTTTTTATTTCAAAAAAGGCTTATTTAAAACACTCCTAAACAATCATTTACAAACAAAAAATAATAACAAATTCATCACGTAATACAATAAATGATTTAATCGTTTTTATAGCGTTTTAAACAAATTTCAGCAGGTTTATTGATGCTTTTATCTTCACATCACGAATGTTTTCGAAATATTCAGATTTGTTAACTCAATGCAAACGCAATCGCAGCATTTGAATGAATCTGAGCGGTATCAAAAATAGGCACGTGAACCTCTTCTTGTTTCACCAATAATGGAATTTCTGTGCAGCCAAGAATAATTCCTTCGGCTCCATTATCAATCAGTTTTTCTATAATAGAAAGATATCTTGTCTTGGTACTCTCCAGAATTAATCCTTTTCCCAATTCATTAAAAATAGTATCGTGTATAAAATCTCTATCCTCAAATTCCGGAATTATGGCTTCAATATCAAGACCAGATAATTTGTCTTTAAAAAAATCCAATTCCATCGTAAACTTTGTTCCAAGAAGACCCACTTTTTTGATATTCTTTTTTTGAATTACCTTGGCGGTTTCCGTGGCAATGTGTATTAATGGCAAATCGACACTTTCCTGAATTCGATCGGCTATAAGATGCATGGTATTCGCACAAAGAATAATCGCATCGGCACCACAATTTTTCAAATTTTGACAGGCTTTTGACAGCATATTGAATGTCGTTTCCCAATCGTTGTTATCATTATTTCTTTTGATATCATCATAATTAAAAGAATAAATCATACACTCAGCAAAATTAACTCCCCCTAACTCTTTATTGATTCCCTCATTAATAAACTTATAATAATCTGCCGTTGACACCCAACTGATACCACCTATGAGACCTAGTTTTTTCATGTCTTTATATTTTACTTTAACCCGTGGGTATAATTATAATTAATTGCTAAATTTAGCATTAGAAACAGTTTATAAAATTAAAAAATAATATCAGAATACTGTAAATAGCATAAAAGCTTTCTTAAAATTATCAAAACAAATGATTATTCTTTCATAAAAAAATATATTTTTACAATATAAACTTACAACAAACATAAAAAATGAAAAAATTAATTCTTGCTATTTTATTTGTTGCCTTTGGGGTTACAAATTCCTTTTCACAAGAAGCTACTTTTGTCACTTCAGTTGAAGGCATAAAAGAATATAGCTTACCTAATGGATTGAAAATTTTGCTAATCCCGGATGCCGCACAGTCAAATGTGATTGTGAACATTGTTTATGGTGTTGGTTCTCGACACGAAGGATATGGTGAATCGGGTATGGCGCATTTGCTGGAACATATGTTATTCAAACGCTCCGCAAAATTTACTGACATCAAAAAAACGATTGCTGACAAAGGGGCACAAGCCAATGGTACAACCTATTATGACCGTACCAATTATTATGAAATCCTACCCGCGACAGATGAAAATCTAAAATGGGCATTAGACATGGAATCAGATAGAATGATAACTTCGGCTATCCTTCAATCGGATTTGGATACGGAGTTCAGCGTCGTGCGTAATGAATTTGAAATAGGCGAAAATAACCCTGAGGGAGTATTACACGATCGCATTCTTTCCACTGCTTATTTGTGGCATAATTATGGAAAATCAACCATTGGAAGTAAAGAAGATATCGAGCGTGTTCCTGCAAATCGTCTTAAAATATTTTATCAAAAATATTATCAACCCAATAATGCTACCCTAATTATAGGCGGGAAATTTGATGAGAAAAAAACTCTTTCCTGGATTAAGGAATACTTTGCTCCAATTCCAAAATCAAAGAACGAAATTGAAAAAACATATACTGTAGAACCAGCTCAAGACGGTGAACGATTTGTCGAACTAAAAAGAAATGGAGATCTTCAATACGTTGCTATGGCCTATCACACTCCAAGTTATTCGGACAAAGAGTTTGCTGCCAACGATGCTTTAATTTCAATATTAACAAACAACCCTTCTGGTATTTTGTATAAAACATTAGTGGAAACTAAATTATCGACTAATGTCTATGGATATACTCAGTCATTAAAAGACCCAGGATACAGTTATTTTGCCGCTGAAATTGCAAAAGACAAAGACATAAACACAGTTCAAAAAGCCTTTTTGGAAACCATGAATAATGTTCCTAAAATGACTTTTACGGAAGAGGATCTAAAGCGTGCCAAAAATGAATTGCTTAAACAATTTGAAAACACTTATAACAAAACCCTTAACTTATCAGTTGCCATGACAGAATTTGTAGGAGCTGGTGATTGGCGTTTGTTTTTTATAAACAGAGATAACATAGAAGCTCTCACAGTTGCCGACATTCAAAGTGCAGCCAAAAAATACTATCTACAAACCAATAGAACTTGGGGACGTTTTATTCCGGAAGCTACTAGCGAAAGAACAAAAGTAAGCGACACTAAAGATATCGCTTCTCTTGTAAATGGATACAAAGGAAAAACAATGGAAGCTAATACCAATACCTTTGAAACGTCTGTTTCCAATATCATAAAATCTACCGAAGAAGGAAAATTAGCATCGGGAGGAAAATATGCCTTATTGGAAAAACCAGCCAAAGGAAATAAAATTGAAGGTCGAATATTGCTGAGAATGGGAGATGAAAAATCATTGAGCCAAAAATCAATGATTGCCAGTTTAACGGCAAGCATGTTGAAATTAGGGACAAAAACCAGAAGCAAAAAAGACATCAATGACCAAATTGACCAATACAAAATAAACCTGAGTACAGCCGCTACTGTTGATGGTTTATATGTGAGAATCAGTACGGATAAAACCAATTTAAGTAATGCCTTAAACTTGGTACAGGACATTTTAAGAAACCCTTCTTTTGATGTTACTGAATTTGAAAAATTGAAACTGGAAACCAAAAACGGATTGGAATCCAGCAGAAATGAACCACAGGCTGTTGCTAGTCAAGAATTGACAAAACTAACTGCTTTATATCCAAAAACACATCCTTATTACTCGGAATCAATTGACGAAAGCTTGGCTACTTTAGACAAGATTACTATTGAAGATCTTAAGAGCTTTTATGCTACCTTCTATGGTGGATCCAACAGTATATCATCATTTGTTGGAGGAATTGATAAAGATCTCATTAAAAAATTCTTAAGCAGTACTTTTGACAACTGGAATCCGAAAATTGCTTACAAAAGAATTCCAACACAATATTTTGATGTAAAATCAAGTGATAAAACCATTCAAATAAATGATAAAACGAATGCTACATTATTTGGAAAAATAAATTTGAATATTGGTGAAAAAAATCCAGATTATCCTGCTGTAGAAATGGCAAATGAATTACTGGGAGGAGGCGCTTTCTTGTCTTCCAGAATTCCACAACGTCTAAGAGAAACTGAAGGTTTAAGCTATGGTGCAGGTTCTTATTTACAGGCAAATGCTATTGACCCTACATCGGATTGGGGAGTTTATGCCTTTTATAATCCAACAATGAAGGATAAATTGACAACTGCCCTTAATGAAGAAATTCAAAAAGCAATTAGCAAGGGTTTCACCAAAGAAGAATTTGACAGTTCTTTAAAATCTTGGTTGCAAAACAGACAAACAATGCTTGGAACTGATGAATTCTTAGTTCGTGAACTGAGAGAAAATATGGATTCAGGTCAAACTTTCAAAGACTACGAAGATTTTGAAACCAAAATTAAAAACTTAGATGTTCAAAAAATAAATATTGCTTTAGTCAAATATTTTGATCCAAAAAAATTAGTGATTGTTCAAGCTGGAGATTTTGTAAAAAAATAATTTTAGAAGTTATTAAGAAACAAAGGTTCTAAGATAAATATTGAACCCAAATTATCACAAAAAGGTATTGAGTAATCAATACCTTTTTTTTATGGACAGAACCGATCTTATAAACTGGAGTTCAATTATTAATTCTGGAGCGGAAATATTTGGCTTTTTTTTGCCAGCATCGTTCCTGCTGTCCGCTATATTCCATCTCGTAGAAAAAACGAGATGGGATGCCGCTTCCATCAGGGCTAAGAGTTAGCATTTTGCTTTTTTGCCATCATCAAAAAAAGGAAAAATAGTAATAATCGAACTCTGGTTATAAATAAAAGAAGTAACTTTATTATGGAAAACATTATACATAATTATTTTTCAAATACTTAAAAAATAAAAAATGAGCTTTAGAATCGAAAAAGACACAATGGGCGAAGTCGAAGTTCCGTCAGACAGATACTGGGGAGCGCAAACCGAACGTTCCCGAAACAATTTTAAGATTGGGTCTCCAGCATCCATGCCAAAAGCTATTATTGAAGGTTTCGCCTATCTCAAAAAAGCGGCCGCCTATACAAATTGTGAATTAGGTGTTTTACACGTCGAAAAACGGGATTACATTGCATTGGTATGTGATGAAATTCTTGCGGGACGACTTTCCGAAGAATTTCCACTTGTAATTTGGCAAACCGGTTCTGGTACACAAAGTAATATGAATGTCAATGAAGTGATTGCCAATCGTGCTCAAGTTCTGAAAAGACTGAGTATAACCGAAGATGAACCTTTTATCAAAGCCAATGACGATGTCAATAAATCACAATCATCCAATGATACTTTTCCAACCGCAATGCATATTGCAGCCTATAAAACGGTAGTCGAAAACACTATTCCCAATGTCGAAAAACTAAAAGACACACTTGAAAAAAAAGCAACTAAATTTCAATCGGTGGTCAAAATTGGCCGCACTCATTTGATGGATGCCACTCCCCTAACTTTGGGTCAGGAAATTTCTGGTTATGTGGCGCAATTGGATAATGGTTTGAAAGCAGTTAAGAACACATTAGAACATTTATCCCAAATCGCTTTGGGAGGAACTGCTGTAGGTACAGGATTGAACACACCAAAAGGATATGATGTAAGAGTGGCTGAATATATTGCCCAATTTACGGGACATCCTTTTGTAACTGCTCCAAATAAGTTTGAGGCTCTAGCAGCACACGATGCCATTGTGGAAACCCATGGTGCTCTCAAACAATTGGCTGTTTCTTTGAATAAAATAGCCAATGATATCCGAATGTTGGCATCGGGACCACGCTCCGGAATTGGTGAAATCCTGATTCCCGAAAACGAGCCAGGTTCTTCTATTATGCCTGGAAAAGTAAACCCAACACAATGTGAAGCGCTGACGATGGTTTGCGCCCAAGTGATAGGAAATGATATGGCTATTACCGTTGGGGGCATGCAAGGTCAATATGAATTGAATGTTTTTAAACCAATGATGGCCGCCAACTTTCTGCAATCTGCAGAATTACTAGGAGATGCTTGTCATTCATTCGACATACATTGCGCCCAAGGAATTGAACCCAACTACAAACGCATAGAAGAATTGGTCAACAATTCATTGATGCTAGTAACGGCTTTGAATACTAAAATTGGCTATTATAAATCGGCTGAAATTGCTCAAACGGCGCACAAAAACGGCACCACTCTCAAAGAAGAGGCTGTGAGGTTGGGATATGTAACTCCCGAAGAATTTGATGAATGGGTAAAACCGGAGGATATGGTTTAAAATAATTATGAGTTATGAATTATGTAAAAAATCATAACTCATAACTCATAATTCATAATTTTAAAAAACTACTTCCCATCCACGTAGTCCTGTAAATAACTAAAACGCTCGGTTAGCTTTCCTTTTTCAGTCATTTTGGCTCGTTTAAGGATACCATCTTTATCTCCGTTGAAAAAAGCTGGAATAACATGTTCTGAAAACATTTCTCCAAAACCTTCACTGGCATCTTTTGGTAATTCACAAGGTAAATTATCAACCGCCATCACTACGATTGCTGCGGGATGAAAAACATCTACTTCTTTATTTTCGCTAGGCAAATAACCGTACAAAGGTTCTGCAATGGTCGAAGAACGCAAAGTACACGCAACTGGTCCGTTGACATCACAGGAAATATCAGCCACAACTTTTATTTTGCAATCATTGGCCTGAAGCATTTCTTGGCTTAAAATTACAGGAGCTCCATTGCCATAAAAATGTCCAGCAATAAAAATATCTGAAACTTTAGTAAATCGTTCAAAATCGGAAACATATTCCGATGGGTTTTCGTGAAAATCAGTATAATCGAGTACTTGACCGTCTTTTCTTTTATTATAATCCAAAACATCTATTTGAGTGTAGACAGCTTGGGTGTAATTTTTAGTCAAATAATTGTCTGGTGTGACTTCCTTGATTTTCATGGCATCCAAAATTTCTTTGGCTCCATTCCCAACTTTTCCTGTTCCCGTTACAACAATCTTTAAAGGAGGCAAAACCAATCTTCTTAAATGGGAAATCAACGCATCTTTGCCCGAAAGCGTTTCGGCTTTTGGCATTTTAAACAATTCGAATTTTATACCAAAAGCGCGAAAAGCATTATAAGTTCCAACAATTCCAGCATATCGTCCAAAACCAATTAATCTACGATTATGAGAATCTATAATGGTTTCATGGTCATACAAATCAATATTTTTTTCTAAAATAGCTTGCAATAACTTTCTGTTATACGGTTGCTTCTTAATCGTATGTGAAAAAAAGAAATAGGCTTTATTAGGAATTAAGTGGTCAACTGGTACTTCTTTTACCCCAAAAAGAACATCACAATCACTTACATCATTGGCAACTTCAATTCCCATACTTTGGTATTGAACATCTGTAAAAATACGAATATCAGAACTTTCAACTTTTACAGTACAATTATGATACAACTGCTTTATTTTAGCTAGTTCATTAGGGGAAAAAACAACTCTTCTGTCTGGTGGATTTTTTCTTTCTTTTATGATTCCGAACTTCATCTTGAATATTTTAATTTATATAAATATAACTTTATTTCTATTATTTGTTACAAACATAACAATTTATTTCAAAATAAAGCATATTTGCATGATTAATTCCTAAAGTCAGCAAAACTAGTCTAAACAATCCGTTTGGGCAAAGTCATAAACCAAATAAGTCCTTTTTGTCATAAAACCGTAACTATTCAGCCGATAACACACAAAAACTTATTTTTCAAGGAACCTCCTTTAATATTAAAAATATTTTCCATCAAACAATCGACAAAATAAACATTTCATCGATTAAAAAAACAAAATCCCTTACTAAGTAAGAATTTTGCCTTTACAATGCTTTAGCGACAAAAAAAATAAACACAAATTATCCACTTTCCATTGTCTATCAAATTTAAAAATCAATAATACGATGAATTGCAGAAAAAAAACATTCGTAACGTATTAGTAAAATCCTATAAAAAAAGAGAAAATAAATTATTATTCAACACTATTTTGTAGTAATTTAACAAATCACAAATAACATAAAAAACTAATAATCAATAAAATAAGACATACATTTTAAAAATTTATAAATTTTAAAAAAAACTATAAATCAAACGCTTTCGATTCTATATATTTGCTTTTTTAAGTACCCAAAAAAATGAATTTTATAAAAAAAACAAGCTCCCTGTATTTATTATTGCTGATGGCTCTAGTGAGTTCATGTAAAAATGATACTAAACACATCGAGAAAGCGGAAATAAAAGATGCAGATCTTCCCAAAAATGTATTGCCAAAAATGAAACCTTTGGTGAATGAAACAAAACTCACCGCTGATTATATAGCCGAAAAACATAGAGAAATAGATTCTTTTTACAATAGAAACTGGCCTAATAATAGTATGAACGGAGGTTTTCTTGTTGCCAAAAACGGTCAGATTATCTATGAAAAATATGAAGGTTATGCCAACCTTAGGGATAAAACGCCAATAACAAGCACTACTCCTATCCATATTGCATCAGTAAGTAAAGTGCTTACTGCGACAGCCGTTTTGAAATTGGTCAATGCCAAAAGAATTGATCTTGATCAAAAAGTAACCGATTTTCTTAAAGAATTTCCCTATCCGGATGTTACTGTAAGAATGTTACTGGATCACAGAAGCGGAATGCGCAGTTATGCCTATTTTACAGATCGTGACAAAAGTGTTTGGGACAGACACAATACGTTGACCAACCAAGATATATTGACCATAATGGGAACCAAAAATATTGGATTGGAACAAAGAACGGGTACCCGATTTGCCTATTGCAATACCAATTATGCGATGTTGGCTTTAATTATAGAAAAAGTCACCAAAATGTCCTATAGAGATGCCATGGCCGAAATTATTTTTAAGCCACTAGGCATGACCAATACTTTTGTCCTGGATTTTGACAAAGACAAACATAACGTAGCACCATCCTATAAAGCGAATAGAGTAGAAATTGGCATTGATTATCTTGACAAAATTTATGGGGACAAAAATATCTACTCCACGCCTAGAGACCTATTGAAATTTGATAGAGCAAGAAATTCTCCATCCTTTTTGGAACCTGCATTATTAGCTCAAGTATACACAGGATACAGCAACGAAAGAAAAGGAACCAAAAACTACGGATTGGGTATTCGAATGATTAATTGGGACAATGGTAAAAATTTCTATTTTCATAACGGTTGGTGGCATGGTTTTACCTCTTCCTATATTCCTTTAAAAGATGAGAATGTAACTATAATTGCTTTGTCTAATAAATTCAGTAGAAATACATATGCTGTTAGAAAACTATCCGTTTTGTTTGGAGATTATCCGTTTAAGGTAAAAGATACCGAATAGGTTTTAGAATTCAGATTAGATTTTGTCTTTAGACAACCATTGGAAAACCATCTAAATTATTGTATCTTTGCAAAATATTCAATTTATGGTGTTGCATTCTAAAATCTGCAATCTTAAATAAAAAATGGGGTCGACTGGTTTTGACAGCAAGTCGAATTGAAAAGTAAGCACGTCGAGAACTGGGACAATTCTCGTAAATAAAAGGTCTCAAACATTTTACACGGCGAAGGAAACTACGCTCTTGCTGCATAATCTGAATCATAGTAAGATTAGCCTCGTCCTACCAGGTAGGAAAGCAGGATTCATCTCGAAAGCTTTGGTTTATAGCGGTCGATTAAGGTGAATCGTAAATTTAAACCTAGATTTCCACAAGCTTCGGGTGGATTTCGAAATTAAAGAAGCTAAGCAAAGAGTGGTTGTTTCTGACCTAACTCCCCGTCGAAAATCTATTCAGGAAATAAGCGTGTAGAAAGCTCTTTAGTTGCTTGTTTGGACCCGGGTTCGATTCCCGGCGATTCCACAAATTCATTTTCAAATGAAATCAAAAGCCTGTAAATCTTAGGATTTACAGGCTTTTTTGTTTTTACTGCTTACAAAAAACAAAACTATTACATCATACAAAAATCACCATATCATTGTATCTCCTTAATCTTTACTTTTACAACATTTAAACACCTATGGAAAATCTATATTCACTTGTCATTCACCCTCCAGAACCCATCCTTATTTTGGTGAAGTCCATGAAAAATCAATTGGCAACTGAAGTGGGTTGGTTCAACAGCAAAAATTCCGTGGGACATATTACCATCTGCGAATTCAAAGCAACCGAAAAGGGAATTGAAAACATCAAAAATCAAATCAATAAAGTATGTAATACCTTATCTCCCGTTGAAGTCCATTTAAATGAATTTGGCTCTTTCCAAAACGGTGCTTTTTTCATAGCACCCGACAATGATTCCAAAAAAAACTTGAAGCATATCATGAAACGATTTCATAAATCGCTTCTCGTTCCCAATATGCTAAAGAGCGACAATCCACATCTCTCCATAGCCCGAAGACTGAAACCCGAAAATCTTGTCAAAGCCAATCGTTTATTCACCACAATAGACCTTGATTTTGTATGTGACAGTGTGGTCTTACGACAATTTGACGAGAATATTAAACAGTTTTTTGTAACAGACACTTTCGAATTTAAAGGAAATCCACAACCCGAATCGATACAGGGAACGCTCTTTTAGCAATGCTGTACAAGATAAAATCAAATGTATCTTTTCGATTGATACTCATTATACCTTTTGTCAAAATGAAAAAAAACTAGAAGAACAAAAAGTATTAAATTGCATTTTTAAAAAGAATGGAATCTTCCCCAAATATGTTATCAATGAAAACGTCAACAAAACATAATTTCATCATTGTCTTCTTGTTTTTTGTGTCTATAGCAAAGGCGCAAAAGACAGCTATTAATTTTATAGAAAATGATTATAAATTAGCGCTTGAGCAATCCAAAACATCCAAAAAACCAATTTTTGTAATGGTCTACGCCACTTGGTGTCCCCATTGCAACAAAATGAAAAGTACGGTATTGAAAGACCCCACTGTAGTCGATTTTTTCAACAACAACTACATCAGTGTAATGATGGATGGCGAATCGCCAACGGGAAAGGATTTCATGAAACAATTTAGAATAACTTCCTTCCCAACCTTTCTATACCTTAACGAAAAAGAAACACATTTGTATAGCACAGGGGGCGAATTCACGGCGGAAGAATTTATTTCGGAATCCAAAAAAGCATTAAATTCAAATACGCAATTGCCTTATTTAGAAAGACAATTCAATGATGATATCCGAAATCCTGAAAGTTGTCTGCTCTACTTAAACGCACTAAGAAAAAGCATCGACAAAGACAAAACCGATGATGTTGTTGCCAAGTATCTATCCACTCAACCAAAAGACCAAATCTTTACGACCATCAATTGGAAAATTATTGCCTTTGGCGTAAATAATTTGAATACCAAAGAATTCGACTTCGTTATGAATCATCAAAGTGATTTTGCCAAAGTTTCATCGACCAAAAGAGTCGAAGTCAAAATTGTAAGCGTGGTCAATCAATCCTTGATGCATGATATGGGGAAATTGGATTCCATCGGCTATTTCAAAAACAGAGATATCGCAAAAAAAAGTAATTTAACAAAAGTGGATTCTTTGGTATTCAAGTACGATTTGCAAATGTATGAGGCTTGCAAATGCTGGAATAAGTATAAACAAACCACATTTGAATCTGTCCAAAAATGGGCTTGGAATGATTACAAAACCATTAACGAAATCTCCAAAATTTATATTCAGCACATCAACGAAAAGGAAGCTTTACAATCGTCTATTACTTGGGCAAAACATTCAGTCGAATCGAACGATTCCGCCGAGAGTAATTTTTTATTGGCACGATTATACAATAAAGTAAAGGATAAAAAAACAGCCATAACATACGCCCGAAAGACCAAAAACATCACTACAGCAATGGGTTGGGATACCAAAGAAATAGACCAATTTTATTTAGATTTAGGGATAAAATAAATTTTGCATATATACTCAATGTAATATTGCTGTTATAAAATATATGGGTTTTCTCGACCTTCTAGGAATCTGGATGCGTCCGAATAATAGTTATAAGGTTTTAGAAACCTTTTAGGAACACAAAAATTACTCAAATCAACAGTTTAGTTTAACAATAGAACTCTAGTTACTGATTATTAAATCATTTAAATACCGTTTTAAAAGAAAATCCCGTAACAATTTCAAATATTAAACATCATACCTCGAACTAAACTACCAAATATGAAACTTTACCTCAAAAATTTTGAAAATTCACCACAACTTTATGCAAGAATAGCTGGAATCGCATATCTAATAATTATAATAGCGGGTATATTTGGAGAGCTTTTAGTTAGAAATAAATTAATTGTTTATGGAGACGCAACAGCCACTGCAAATAATATTATAAATTCTGATTTTCTATGGAGAAGTGGCATTAGTGGCGATTTGATTATGCATATTTGTGATTTGCCTGTAATGGTAATTCTGTATTACCTACTTAGGCCTGTAAACAGAAAACTTGCCTTACTTAATTTGTCTTTTAATTTAATACAAACTGCTGTTTTAGTAGTCAATAAACTGAATCTGATGGCTGCGTTATTT